>CAZHBM010000066.1:0-12203 GCA_964529945.1 uncultured Anaerolineales bacterium
GGATGGATAGACTCGTCGCTCCCGGCGGGTCCGCGACCCGCCGGCTTTCCACGGGTGACGGTCTGTGGAGGATGACCAATTGACGGTACCTATTTTGACGCTCGAAACTCGAGAGGAATCTGCTCCGATTTCGACCACTGAAGATACACCATCAGCCCAAAATTGCTCTTGTGCCGCCGTGTGGTTAGTGTTAAAATGATTTCAGTGAAGAACAACAATGGGTTGGAATCGCATTCGTGCGGAAAGCCAGGTGCGCTATGACAGACGACAGCCTCATTGCCCAGTTGTCCGACTTAACGCCGGACGACCTGCAAATCATCCAGACCGTCAATCACATGGGGGGAGCGGCCACGGCCGAAGAGGTGGCCCTGAAAATGGACCGGCCGGCCGAAGACCTGACGCCCCAAATGGAGCAATTGGTGCAGAAGAATCTGATGACTGCTCAGCGATTGCTGATTGACGACGAAGAATTCGAGATCTATCAACTGACCTCCTCCCCCACCACCAAGAACCTGTTGCGTTAACATTCCATCGCTTCTTATCTTCCCGGCTTCACGTCCGCCAGGGTTGCGCCGCAGCAGGCGGCCAAACGCCTGGTCCAGTCACAACGGTAATCGTGTCACGTTCACACCGGTTGCAGGCCGCACCCGGTGCAGTAAACAGCCGGTTTAACGGCCGGGCCCTGTAAACAGCCGCTCGGACCGGAAAGGAGCATCATCGTGAATGGAGCTGCGATTTCTCTCCCCGCCAATTCGCTTCTGGGTGTGGTGGTCTTGCTCAGTTTGATGCTGACGGGTTACGAATTGTACAAGATGTTCGAAAGGGATTTTGGGCGCGCCATCGGCAATCGCTACGCGCTGCTTTTGGGCGTACTCAACGTCGTGACTGCCATCGTCGTTTGGGTTATTGTCCACCGGGTCATCGGCGTCGAGCCTACCATTCTGACCGCGGTCGTGACCGGCCTGACCTTTCCCGTCATTCTTCGCAGCCGGTTTACCATCTACCGCACCATCAATACGTCCGGCGGGAGCGATCAACTCAACGAGGTATCGCTCAAAGTCGATGAAATGTATCAGAAATTTCAGTATGACCTGTATAGAGAAGTCAACCTGCACCTCACGGAGCTGCGGCTTGCTCTATCCAAGCAGATACGCGAGGCCTTTCCGGCTCCGGTGCTGTCCGGCTACCTGGACGAATTCATCGAAACCGAGCGTATCGACGCCGAGCGTGAAAAGCACCGCGCCCGCTTCACCGAAATTATGGCCATCGCCGATGAGCCCAAGCGCCACCGGCAACTGGCCAATATGTTGATCGATCTCAAGACCCGAGCCGACATCAAGAAAGCCGTCCAGACCGGATCGCTATTAGTCACTCGCCCCCTGGACAGCGACTGACGGCCAGCCTGACCGCGTCGCGCAAAAAAAGGGCCTGGCGTTGACAATTACGCTGGGGGGGTGGCTTAGGTCGAGGCTTCGAGAATGGTCAAGAATTCCCGCGCGGTGATTATTCTCAGGCTGCCAACCTGCTCGAGATCCAAGAGGTCGGCGTCACCGGTGACCAGGTAGTCGGCCTCACCTACCACGGCGTAGGCCAGAAGATAGTCGTCCTTGGGATCGCGGATCACGGCAGGAATCGTCTCGTCAATCTTTGGGATGTTCTCCGACAGGTCGGTGAAAAGGTCGGCAAATTCTTGGAGCTCCTGGCCAGTAATTCTCTCGGCCAAATACTCCTTTTCGGGTACTCTCCTGGCCAGCTCTTGAAGCAACTCCTCCGGCAGGAGAATCACAAATCCACCCTCGAGTCCAGCGCTCACAACCCGGTAAACCGGGCTTTGCTCGTTCGGGGAGAGCAGATAACTAATCAGGATGTTGGCGTCAAGTAGTACCCGCATAAGCGCTATTCAGCCTGATGGTGAATCTTATCTTCCTGAACCATCTCCTCCACCGTTTCTCTGGTCAAGCGGTCGGCCAGTTGGGAGGCTTGCGCTTCGGTGAGGTCCTGGTTGCGGGCTTGGACCTGCCGCCTGAGTTTCTTCAGTTGGTCCAAAGCCTGCTCCCGGCGGGCCTGCTCCCTCATTTCTACCACGGCCTGATAGGCTGGGTAGGGCATAATGACCACTTTCGGCTCGCCGCGGCTCTTGACGATCACTTCCTGTTTGTGGCTCAGCGCCCACCGTATCAGGGCACCCAGCCGGTTTTTGGCTTCGCTGGCCGTCACAGTTTTAGTCATTGTTTCACCTGCTGAGTCAAAGCATAGGATCGGTCATAGACAAATTATTGACCATATTACCGGCTATTATAATAGCTGGAAATATAGCTGTCAAGGAATGCTGAATGGCCAGCCGCGTACAAACGGCACCCGGGACACGGTTTGACTGCTTCACCGCATCAAGTGAATTCGGCCCGTGCCCCCGTCAATCGCCCCCCACTGCACAGCCGGTCCCCACCGCTACAAGCGATTTGACACGCCGTGCCACCTACGGGATAATATGCCGGTATCATTGTTGGAGACCCAATCAGCAACGATTTTTTCCAACGGGCTGAATGTAACACCTCGGAACAAGCCACCTTACCGGCAAACGACTCACTGCCTTAGGTGCTTGAGAAACGTGACCTTTTCCCAAAAGGAGACACTATGCCCGATACGTCCAATCCTCTCGCCGTAGAAATGCGCGGCATCGTCAAGCGTTTCCCCGGCGTCGTGGCCTGCGACCACGTCAATCTCCAGGTCCGTGCCGGCGAAATCCACGCCCTGCTGGGCGAGAACGGTGCCGGAAAAAGTTCCCTGATGAACGTGTTGTGCGGCATGTACCGGCCTGACCAAGGCGAAATCCTGCTCAACGTCGGTGGACGTGACCGGCTCAAAAGGGTAGACATTCGCTCGTCGCGCGACGCCTACGACCTGGGCATCGGGATGGTCCACCAGCACTTCATGCTGGTCCCCTCGCAAACGGTGGCCGAAAACGTGATCCTGGGCCTGAGCGAGCCCCGATTCGTGCTCCACATGCACCAGGTGGAGAAGAAGATTCAAGAACTGTCGCGCCAATATCGCATCCACGTCGACCCTTCGGCTTTTATCTGGCAGATCTCGGTCGGCGAGCAACAGCGGGTCGAGATCCTCAAGCTCCTTTACCGCAACGTTGACGTCCTGATCTTCGACGAACCGACGGCCGTGTTGACGCCCCAGGAGTCGGACGAGTTGGGCCAGGTGATGCGCCGCATGGCCGAGGAAGGCAAGGCCATCATTTTTATCACCCACAAGCTGGACGAGGTCACCTCCTTCTCCGACCGGGTCACCGTTCTCCGGCGCGGCAAAAACATCGCCACCCTGACCACCGCCGACACCACCAAGGCCGAATTGGCCCGCCTGATGGTCGGGCGCGAGGTCCTTTTCCGCATTTCCAAGGAAAAACCGGCTTCGGGAGCGGAACTTGCCGAGCGGCCGGTGATCCTCGAAGTCAAAGACGTCAAGACACTGAGCGACAAGGGGTTGCCCGCCCTGCGCGGCGTGTCCCTGCAGGTGCGCAGCGGCCAGATTTTGGGCATCGCCGGCGTGGCCGGCAATGGGCAGCGCGAGCTGGCCGAGGTCGTCACCGGGCTGAGGCCGGTCACCGGCGGCCAGGTGTTAGTGCGCGGCAAAAATATGACCAACGAGTGCCCGGCCTGCTTCATTGAGAGCGGCGTCAGCCACATTCCCGGCGACCGCCTGGGCATGGGACTGGCCGGCAACTTGCCGGTCAGCGATAACCTGATTATGAAGGCCTACCGCCGCCAGCCAATCTCCGCCGGCCCCTTTATTATGCGCAACGCCATTGTCACCTTTTCCGAGCAACTGATCAAAACGTTCCAGATTACCACTCCCAGCCCCTCGACGCCCGTGCGTATGTTGTCGGGTGGCAATCTGCAAAAAACCATCCTGGCGCGCGAGATCAACGCCGGCGAAAGTTTTGGCGAGGACGGCATCACCGCCCTGATAGCCATCCACCCCACCCGGGGGCTGGACGTCGGCGCAACCGAAAGCGTGCACCGCACCCTGCTGCAACAACGCGCCCAGGGAGCGGCCATTCTGCTCATTTCAGAGGACCTGGATGAATTGCTGGCCCTGGCCGATCAAGTTTCGGTCATCTACGAAGGCCAGATTATGGGCACCGTCGACGCCGAAAGCGCCGACCTGGAACAATTGGGCCTGATGATGGCCGGCGACAAACAGGCACAGCCCGGCTGAGTCGGCCAACGGGCCGGACAGACAGTCGTTTTGTCGCCCGGACCGGTCAAATTTGTTTCACACGGCGTCTTTCGATAACGGCACACTGCATAGTAACGGAGTATGCTTATGCCATTCTCACTCAAGCTCGAAAAGCGATTGGAACCTTCTCGGACCATCGCCTATCTGGTGCCGATTGCCTCTTTTGTTTTGGCGCTCCTTTTCGGGGCCGTCGTCCTCGTGCTGGCCGGCGCCAACCCGTGGCAGACCTACAAGGCCATGCTCGAGGGCGCTTTCGGCACCCCGCAACAGTGGCAGGCAGGCGAGTTCTACAACTTCACTGAGACCTTGGTAAAAGCCACTCCATTGATGCTGACCGGCCTGGGCGTATCGATCGCCTTCCGTATGCTCTTCTGGAACATCGGCGCCGAGGGCCAGCTGGTGATGGGTGGCTTCGCCGCCGGTGCCGTGGCCCTGTGGTTGCCCCCGGCGCTGCCCGGTCTGCCGACCTGGATCTGGCTGCCGGTCATGGTCGTGGCCGGCATCATCGGAGGCGCTCTGTGGGGAATGATCCCCGCCGTGCTGAAAGCCTACCTGCGGGTGAACGAGATCATCACCACCCTGATGCTCAACTACATCGCCATCCTGTGGGTGCAGTACCTCTACTACGGCCCGTGGAAGGACCCTCAGGGGTTCGGCTTTCCCGGCACCGCCCAGTTCCCCAAATTCACCTGGCTGCCACGGCTGGCCGGACGAGTCCACCTGGGCCTCGTTTTCGCCATCGTGGCCGCAATCTTCATCTGGTTGGTGCTGGACCGCACCCGCTGGGGCTACGAAATCCGGCTCATCGGTGAGAATCCGCGCGCAGCCCGCTACGCCGGCATCAGCATCACCCGCAACATCCTGCTGGTGATGCTTCTCTCGGGCGGCCTGGCCGGCCTGGCCGGTATGGCCGAAGTGGCCGGCATATCGCACCGCCTGCAACAAGGGTTGGCCGTCGGTTACGGTTTCACGGCCATCATCGTCGCCTGGTTGGGCAGGCTCAATCCGTGGGGGGTGATATTGGTCGCCATCCTGCTGGCGGCCCTGCTGGTGGGCGGTGACCAGATTCAAATTGTCATGGGCCTGCCGGCTTCCGTGGCGCTGGTGCTCCAGGGAGCCATTCTCTTCTTCATGTTAGGCGGCAACGTATTTACCACCCATCGCCTCCGGCTTTTCCGATCGACGCCCGCTGTTCCCGCGGAGGGGGAGTGACGCTATGGATATTGCCCTGTTCGCTTCCATTTTGACCATCACCATTCGAGCCGGCACGTCGCTGTTGTACGCCACCATCGGTGAAATCTTCACCGAGCGGTCGGGTATCCTCAACCTGGGCGTCGAGGGCATGATGATAATGGGAGCCGTCACCGGATTCGCAGCCGCCTTCCACAGCGGGAGTGCCTGGGTCGGCGTGCTGGTGGCCATGCTGGTCGGCGGCCTGCTGGCCTCGATCCACGCTTTCCTGACCATTACCTTGTATGCCGACCAGACGGTTTCCGGCCTGGCGCTGACCATCTTCGGCACCGGCCTGGCCAGTTTTTTGGGCCAACGCCTGGGACCGCAGGGCGCCCCCCTGGTAGGCCAGGTCGGCCCCAAATTCACCAAGATCAGCCTGCCGCTGCTATCGCAACTCCCGGTCATCGGCCAGGCGGTCTTCAACCAGGATGTTCTGGTCTACTGCCTGTACGTGCTGGTGCCCTTGAGTTGGTACCTGCTGTACAAGACCCGTCCCGGGCTGCACTTGCGGGCCGTCGGAGAGAGCCCCCACACGGCTCAGGCCATGGGCATCAGCGTCATCCGTACCCGCTACATGTACACCATCCTGGGCGGGATGCTGGTCGGGCTGGGCGGCGCCCATTTGTCCCTTTCCTACACACCCGGTTGGACCGAAAACCTGACCAGCGGTCGCGGCTGGATCGCCATCGCCCTGGTCATCTTTGCCACCTGGGACCCGTCGCGGGCGGTCATCGGCGCCCTGCTCTTCGGCGGCGTCAACGCCATCCAGTTCCGGTTACAGGCCGCCGGCACCACCATTCCGGCCGCCTTCCTGAACATGCTGCCTTACGCCTTCACCATCATCGTGCTGGTCCTGATCACCTGGTGGGAAGCCTTCCGCAAGCGCGTCGGAGCGCCGGCCGCCCTCGGCCTGCCCTACATGCGCGAGGAACGGGTCTAGCCGGCCCACCTCCGCCACAGTGCGTCTCTTGGCGCCGGACTTGCCCACCGGGCAGGCCCGGCGCTTGTTTTTGCGCCGCTGGACAGGTCACCGTCGTCCGTCTGAGTCCAGCTTCCTCTCCCTTGAGGGAGCCTGTCCTCATGTCTTTTCGAGCGCCAGTCCTCGTGTCTTTTCGAGGAGAGAAAGGATTGAGGTGAGGGTGATGGCGACAAACCCGAAGTCGGCGACCTCGTAGGGAACGTATGCCAGTCACGCACTTCACCGGGAGCCACGGAGGGAAGCCGACTCCTCGCCCCCCGCAGGTCCACCTGTCCTCGCCAGGGGATGACCTGCAGGAAGCAGCCGCCCAAACAGCCCAACACCTGATTCACCCTCTGGCGGTTAGGGGGGCCGGACATCGCCCCAGCCCAACAGACGCTTCCATCAACCCCCAGGCTTGGAACAACCGTTGTCCTGTGTTATCATACCCCCTGCACCAGACCTGACCCGGTGAGTCTGGCAAATTTTTTGGGAGTTAGGCACAGCTTGGATATCCGCAAAGTAGTCCTCATTCATCCCGGACGTGAAGGTCCATTCCTCGGTAAGGCGACTGGCGCTCCATACACGCTTATGCGGCTGGCCTCATTGGTGCCGGCCGAAATCCCGGTCGAAATCTGGGACGAGAACCTGGAGCCGCTGGACGAAAAACTGCGCCAGTTGGGCAAAAACGACCTGGTGGGCATCACCAGCAAGACGTTGGCCATCGAATCGGCGCAACGCTTCGCCCGCATCGCTCACGAGGCCGGCGTGTTGGCCGTCGTCGTCGGCGGCGCCCACGCCACCCTGGCCCCCGAAGACGTGGCCGGCTGGGCCGACAGCGTGGTTACCGGCGAGGCCTACCGCACCTGGCCGCGCATCATTCAGGACTTCATCAACGACGACCTCAAGAGCCGCTACCACGACAGCGAGTGGTGCGACCTGGCCGGCGTGGCGCCTATCACCGACCGGGTGATCCAGATGATGGACGAGAACCGGCGCTATTGGACTCCCATGCTGGAGATCACCCGCGGCTGCCCGCGCAACTGCTCCTTCTGCACCGCCATTCGCGTCAGCGGCAACAAAATGCGCCTGCGGCCGGTGGACGAGGTCATCGAAGAGATCGAGCGCCGCCAACTGAAACGCTTTTTCCTGACCGACGACAACTTCGGGCTGACCTTCCGCACCAATCCCGAGTACGTCGAGCGGGTCTTCCGCGCTCTGGCCAAACTGCCGCTCCACGGCTGGACCACCCAGGCCGAAATTCTCATCGCCGACTATCCCGACCTGCTGGCCCTGGCCCGGGAAGCCAACCTGGACAAGGTCTTCCTCGGTTTCGAGACCGTCAACCCGGCCAACCGGCGCGAGTTGAGCGGCAAGGGCAAGGCGATGACCTCCCAGTACAGAGAGGTCATCAAAAAGATTCACGCCTACGATATCGGCGTGGTCGGCCTGTTCGTATACGGCTTCGACCACGACACGCCGCAGACGCTGCTCGACACCTGGGAGTTCGCCCGCGACAGCCAACTCGACAGCCTGAGTATGACCATCCTGACGCCCTATCCCGGCACGCCTTTCCGTGAGCAGCTCATCCAGGAGGACCGGCTGATAGACAGGCCCTGGCGCTACTACGACACCGCCCACCTGGTCTACACTCCCAAAAACATGACCGTCCAGGAGCTCGAGCAGTCCTACGACAGCTTCTGTCGCCGCATCTACAGCGGCCAGGCGATGTTACAGCGCGGCCTGCGCGTGTTGGGCCGGCACTCGTTGACCCGCCTGCCGCGCAAGCTCTTCGGCAGTTTCAGCACCGACTACGGCTATCGCCGCACTTTTGCCTGGCGCGATGCCGACCACAAACGGCTATTGAACGCCTGGCAGTTGGGATAAACAGGGGGAGTGGCGCCTTGACCGCGACGTTCCTGGCCCGAGTTTCCAATTGGCACCGCCTGCAGGTAGCACCCCTACCGGCGCGGCTTCCCCGGCGCCTGTCTTACCTGCTCGGCGGCCTGCTGCTCGTCGGGCTGGCCCTGGCGCTGGCCTACCTGCCCCTCAAGCTTGCCGCTGCGGCCGTTGTTTTGCCCATCGGGCTGCTTCTGCTGCTCTTACACCCCACCTGGGGGCTGTTGGCCCTCATCCCCTTGATTCCCTTCAGCTCGCTGATCAGCTTCCGGCTGGCCGGCGTCCAGGTGGGCGCCATGGAGGCCGTGCTGGCGCTGACCATAGCCGCCTGGTTGTTGCGTATGGCCGCCAGACGCTCGATTGTGGTCCCCCGCGCGCCATTGATGTTGGCCTGGGGGATTTGGATGGCGGCCGTCTTTTTGTCCTGGTTGGTCGCCCTTTCCATCGGCAGCGCCGCCGCCGAGACAATCAAGTGGATCGAGATGTTGGCCGTCTACCTGTTCGTCGTGGCTAATCTGAACCGGCGAATGCTGCCTCTCGTCCTGGCCGTCACGATTGCCTCCGGGGTGATTCAGGCCGCCATCGGCCTATACCAGTATTATTGGGGCGTCGGTCCCCAGGGCTTCCTCCTGATGGAAGGCAACCTTTTGCGCGCCTACGGCACCTTTCGCCAACCCAACCCCTACGCCGGCTACCTGGGCCTGACGCTGCCCCTGGCCTACAGCCTGGCCCTGCACTATGCCGGTCGCCTGCGCCTGGCCCTGGGCCTGCGCCGCCGTTCTGAGGACGGTCCCCGGACGGTGTCCTGGCGCCCGCTGCTGGCCCTGGTCGCCACGGCCGCCGCCACCGCCGTCATCGTCGCCGGCATCTACGCCAGCCAGTCGCGCGGCGCCTGGATTGGAATGGTCGCCGCCGTCGTCGTCGTGACCGCCATTCGCAGCCGGCGGGCGATGATCCTGTTCGCGTCCCTGGCCGTCGTGGCCGCGGTCCTGTTCGCTCTGGGCGCCACCGACCTGTTACCGGCGTCGATCACGCAACGCTTCGCCGGCGTCCTGCCCACGCTGCAGATCCCCAACATCGCCACCACCGAAGTCACCGACGCCAACTTCCCGGTCATCGAGCGGCTGGCGCACTGGCAGGCCGCCCTGGATATGTGGCGCGATCACCTGTGGTTGGGCGTCGGTTTTGGCAACTATGCGCCGGTTTATCCCGCCTACGCCATCGGCCGTTGGCTGGACCCCCTCGGACACGCCCACAACTTCTACCTCAACGTGGCCGCCGAGACCGGGCTGCTGGGCCTGCTGGCCTACCTGGCTTTCTGGCTGTTCGCCTTTCGCCTGGGTCTGTTGTCCATCCGGGCCAACCGTCAATTTCTGCGCGCCGCCGCCGTCGGCGCCGTCGGCGTGTTGGTATACTTCTGCCTGCACAACGTGGTCGACAACCTGTACGTTCAGGGGATGTATCTCCAGGTGGCGTTGACCCTCGGGATATTGGCCATCCTGCACCGCAAAGTTGACAAAGGCCGCTATGGAGACTAACATAGCCCGGTTATCTTACGCCATCAGGAACAGAGCCTTGTCACTCACCAGCAAATTTACGACCGTCCTGTCTGAAAATCGCAAAGAAGTCGTCCGTTTCATCAAGTTCTCCGGTGTCGGGGCGCTGGGCGCGGTGGTCGATTTCACCTTCCTGAACCTGGCCCACCGGTTGTTCCCCTGGCCGCAGTTTTTCGGGGACGGGCTGGTATTAAGCGTAGGCTGGCCTCTGTTGGCGGCCAACAGCCTGTCTTTCACCCTGGCCGTGCTCAGCAACTTCACCTGGAACCGCTTGTGGACCTTTCCCGAATCCCGCAATCGCCCCATCCGGCAGCAACTGCCCCAGTTCACCCTGGTCAACATCATTGGCCTGGCCATCAACAACTTCATCCTGCTGACCATGCAGATCGTCTTGAGCGACTTCTTTGACGACCCGTGGGACTATAACCTGGCCAAGGCCATCGCCATCGCCATCGTTTTGTTCTGGAACTTCGGGGCCAATCGACTGTGGACCTATCGGGGATTGTAGGCACTGTTTCCACCACGCAACTGCCGCTGATTGTGCGCGGCCTGATCATTGGCTTCTCCATCGCCGCGCCCGTCGGCCCCATCGGCGTGTTGTGTATCCGCCGTTCGCTGTCCGAGGGCTTCCTGTCCGGCCTGTTCTCCGGCCTGGGCGCCGCTTCGGCCGACGCCGTATACGGCTGTATTGCCGCCTTCGGCCTGACGGCTGTATCCGATCTGCTGGTCAGCCAGCAGGTCCTGCTGCGCGGGGTGGGCGGCCTTTTTTTGTGTTACCTGGGCGTGCGCACGTTTTTGTCTTCCCCCGTCGAGACCTGTGACAGCCCCGACCGCCGCCAACCGGCGGCCGCCTATGCCTCGACCTTCGTACTCACCCTGACCAATCCGATGACGATCCTGGCTTTTGTGGCCATCTTCGCCGGCCTGGGATTGGGCGGCCAGAGCCAGAGTTACCTGGACGCCGGCACCCTGGTAATGGGCGTTTTCGCCGGCTCGGCCTTGTGGTGGTTGGCGCTCAGCGCCGGCACCAGCCTTTTGCGCCGTGCAGTCGGTCCTGCGCTGCTGCGCTGGGTGAACTACCTGTCAGGCACAATTATCTTCGTTTTTGGTGTCCTTGCCATCCTGAGTATCTTGGGCTAAACTGGCCTCTGATCGCTGCTTTGGTTCCGGTTTGCACCTCGCGGCCGTCCGGTCCGCAGCCAAAGGACAAGTTATTCACGTGCGAATTACCATCGACTACACCCCTGCCGTGCACCAACGCGCCGGCATTGGTCGTTACACGCGGGGACTGGTGCAGGCGCTGGCCCAGCTCGACAGCGACCACGCCTTCACGCTGTTGGTCCTCGGCCGTTCCGGCGCCCACTACCTGCCGGAGAACCTGCCGGCCAACTTCAAGCTGCGTTTTGTGCCCCTGTCCGACCGCTGGGCCACGGTGCTCTGGTACCGCCTCAATCTGCCCTTACCGGTCGAGTTGTTGGCCGGCCGGTGCGACCTGTTTCACGGCCCCAGCTTCACCCTGCCGCCCAGCTTCGCGCCGGCGCTGCTGACCGTGCACGACCTGAGTTTTATGCGTTACCCCCAGGGCGCTTTTCCGCCGCTGCTCGAGTGGCTGTCCAAAGCCGTCCCGCGCAGCCTGGCCCGCGCTCGGCACGTCCTGGCCGATTCGGACAACACCCGCCGCGACCTGATCGAACTGATGGGCACGCCGCCCGAGCGCATCACCGTCGTCGGCGCCGGCGTGGAAAAACGTTTCTCTCGGGTAACCGATACCGAGAAGCTGGCCGCCACCCGCCAACGCTACGACCTACCGCAGCGTTTTATCCTTGGCATGAGCACGCTTGAACCGAGGAAGAATTTCGACGGCCTGATTGCCGCATTCGAGGAACTGGTTGCCGGCGGCGGCCAATCGACCGCCGACCTGCACCTGGTCATAGCCGGCGGCAAAGGCTGGCTTTTCCAGCCCATCTTCGACGCCGCCGCCCGCTCCCCCTACCGCGACCGCATCCATTTTCCCGGCTTCGTCGCCGACGACGACGTGCCCGCCCTGTACAGCCTGGCCGAGCTGTTTGCCTTCCCCAGCCACTACGAGGGCTTCGGCATCCCGGTCCTGGAGGCCATGGCCTGCCAGACGCCGGTGGTGTGCGCCGACAATTCGTCGCTGCCCGAAGTGGCCGGCCAGGCCGCCCTGCTGGTCGATGCCAACGATACGCCGGCCCTGGCCCGGGCTATGCAGAGCCTGCTGTCAGACGCGTCCCTGCGCCGGACCTTGATCGACCGCGGTTTGAAACAGGTGGCGAAATTCACCTGGTCCG
>CAZHBM010000066.1:12213-13158 GCA_964529945.1 uncultured Anaerolineales bacterium
GAGCGGCTTTTTCTGGATGTTGACCATAGCGGCTTATTTCCGATACCGGCAATCACGCCCGACGTACTGTGGTTACCACTATGGCTATGAGGAGTAGACAATGTCCGATTTAACCCCCCAACAGTTGTACCAATGGTGCCAGGTTCCCTACCAGGAACTGGAAGACCATCCCCAGCTCAAGGTCCCCTTCCGGCTGTGCCGCGATTCAAAGGAGATGGGGCAGATCATGGCCCGCGAGTTGGTCGACCTGATCCATGCCAACAACGCCGCCGGCCGGATCACGCGGGCCATTATTCCCTGCGGCCCCAGTTGCTGGTACAAACCTTTCACCGACCTGGTCAACCAGGAACGCGTCAGCCTCAAACAGTTGCTGGTCTTCCACATGGACGAATGCCTGGACTGGCAGGGCCATGAGCTGCCGCGCCGCCACCCGTACAGCTTCCGCGGCGAAATGGAGCGCGAGTTCTACGCGCCGGTGACCCCCGAGCTGGCCGTGCCCGAGGCCAACCGCAACTGGCTGCGGCCGGACACCATCGACGACGTGCGCCAGAAGATCGCCGCCGCCCCCATCGACATCACCTACGGCGGCTGGGGACAGGACGGGCACATCGCCTACAACCAAACGCGCCGCCATCCCTACAGCCACGTCACCGTCGATGACCTCAGAAACTCGACCGTCCGTATGCAGGAAAACAACCTGGACACCATCATCGCCCTGGCACAGCGCACCTTCGGCACCGCCTACCAGTTCGTGCCGCCTATGTCGGTCACGCTGGGCATCAAGGAGTGTCTGTCGGCCAGGCGGGTGCGACTGTTCAGCGATACCGGCGCCTGGAAACAGACCGCCTTGCGGGTGGGCCTGTTCGCCCCACCGACCGCCGAGTATCCGCTGACGTTGCTGCAAACACACCCCGACGCGCTGTTGACGGCCACGATCGATACGGC
>CAZHBM010000067.1:0-12510 GCA_964529945.1 uncultured Anaerolineales bacterium
TCATCTTCTCAACCAAATCGTTGGTGACTTTTCGATAGATATCGCTCCACGGCTCGCTACGGCGATAAAATAACCAGCTGAAGACCGCCGCCAATAATGCCCACCCCAGCAAAGCGGCGGCGTGGGGCCAACCGCCGGCTCCTTCTGTGAGAACCAGGGCGGCCGTCACCAGTTGAATTACAGCGATCACGGTGGCAAATCCGCCGGTCAATGCCAGCAACTCAACCGCCTCCGAATCCATGACCCGCCCGATGAACTGCCCGGCGCCCAGATGGCGAACCTCTTCGGGGTTGAGTTGAAGCGCGCCGAACAATAATCGCTGCTTAAACAGTGCGCCAGTTCCAATCGAAAACATACTCTGCGCCCAGGTGGACATCAACTGAAATGGTATGGCGGTGAAGACAACCAGCGCCCACGCCAGGAGCCATCCCCAATCGAAGCGGGTCAACAATACGCTGCGACCGACGATCAACCAGGAAATAACCACCAGCAATTGCTGGACGCCATCTGTCAGAAAGAGCGCGACCAACGGTCGATACAGCTTCTTCTGGCGCATTTGATCGACCAGATTGGCACCGGGCGACTGGCGCAAGAGCCAGCATCCTTCCACCTGCGCCTGGCCCAGTTGTTGCTCGAGAATAACCTGTCGCGCTCGCTCGCGGCGTGCGTCGGGCACTGAGGCGGAAACCAACAGCGCATCAATTTGGGGGCGCCATGGCGCTTCCAGCGGTGTCGCCACCAGGCGGGCCAGATTATGTATCGGGACTCGCTCGGCGTTCAACTGGGGACCGATCAGGGTCACCTTATTCCCTGTACGTTTAAGGAGCATCAGAAAGCGAGGGTTTCCGTCGTCAGCAGCAGCGGGAACCTGGATTAATGCCGGCGCGGTATTGCGGATCATTTGGGTTAATTCGGGATATGAAACGGAGATGGGCTCCGTTTCAATAGCCAACGCCGCCGCCATTTTGGACATCCAGTGGGTCAACGCTTCTCGGCTTATCTGTTCCGGCAGGCGGATCGCATCGCTGGCGAGCGGGCTGCTATCCGAAACAAGGCCCGCCTTGCGTGCCAGCACGTCCATTCCCTCGGACAATCGAGAGAGCGGCCAGGCGAGGCTTTCAATATCCGTCTTACCCGCAAAAAAAATCATACTGCCTGCCTCGCCGCGATCGACTTGGCACAGGAAAACAAATTGATGCTACTGATGAGCACGGCGACGTCAGGATACATCGACGATCGTGGGCAAAAGAATTCTGTCGCTTGTCCAGTCGTGTCTCTTTCGAGGCGGTTATTACTGTGGCCACGGAAGCACCCGTGGCGCCATTATACAGAAGGTACATGCTTTGTGCCAAAACACCCGACTGACGTGCCGGTCGCAAGGCATATCGGTCCAAGATGTGAGATCGCAGGCGCAGCCGGAACGCTATAAACGATGAACGGCCGAATGGATAACATCGGCTGGTATCTGGTATCAAGCCTAACACACGTTTCCAGGCCGGAACTGGCACATTGATGCCAGAAAGTAATCCATCCGGTCCGGGATATGCTTGCCGGCTTGTCCTGGCCTGGACTACGGACACGTCCTCTTAAGTTATGGCAACATTCTATGGTATTGGTCTGGGTTTGTCAACCAACATAAGTCACGCAAGTGACTTCTTCCTGTGGTTGTGCATCTCGACTGGCACGTGGCGGCGACTGGTCCTGGGTCTGTCCCAAAATTGTTGTCGGAGAAATTGGACCGAGTCAAGGCTTGGCTGCCAAGCAGGCTCGTGAGAGCCTCCTCACTTGATGTTGGGGGAAGCGCGTGGAAACATGTAATGTGAAGGGACAAAACCGGCCGCCGGCTCACCCTGGTTTTCTGCGAGGAAAACGGGACACACCCGCCGGTCCCGCGTTCATTGACACTGTTCCTCGAGCGGTGTAGAATTCTGTGGCGGTTGCGGGGATGCGGAACCCTCCCTTTCCGGCGGCCGGTTGCCCGAAACAGAGGCCCCTCGTGGGGGACGGGTGAGACAACACAATTTTCACTCTACAAGGAGAAAACACTGTGAAAGTAAAGACAACGGTCAAAGCCGGCGCACCGGCGGCAGCGGAAAAATACTGTTATCTGGCAGATCCGGTCCTTGGTATCACCTATTGCTGCCAGGTGATCAATGGGGAGCGCGTTTGTTACGTGGCGGAGCCGATTACTGGTCTGGTCTAGTTTCTTTTTGCAGGGAAATGTATCGCTCGGCGTCGGCTTGAGTTTTGGCCAGCAAGCCATTGACCATCCACAGCCGGCGCCAGAGACTGTCTCCCCATAACTCGTTGCGCACCTGTTCTTCGGCGGTCAGCATTTGGCGGTAGCGCGAGTCTCTTCTGAGTAGCGTCTCGGGAGTGTCGTTTTCGACGATGCTCCCTTCTTCAATCAGGATCACCCGATCGAAATCCTTCGTTTCGCCTACGTCGTGGGAAATGAAAAGCAACGTTGTTGGTTGCCAATGTTGGCGTGCCTCGCGCAGCAAATCCGTCCGCTGGCGCCGGTCCAGGCCGCGGAAGGGTTCATCCAGGATGACAAGTTGGACCGGAGAGCGAAGAAGGCCTCTCCCCAGGCGCACGCGCTGTCCTTCGCCACCGGAGACCAGCCCACCACCTTCGCCCAATTGTGTTTGCAGACCGTGCGGCAGGCGTTCCAACACGTTGAAGAGGCCGGCCCTGTGTATGGCCGTATCCAGCGTGATGGGTTGCGCCGGCGTCTGTTCATTGCCATACCATAGATTATCCAAGAGAGTCTCGTTCCATAGTTGAACGGCAGGGTCCACCCACACCGTATGCCGGCGCAGCGTCCGCAGGCGCGCCCCGGTAAGCAGTTCCCCATCGGTGAGGACGCTTCCCTGAGCCGGCCGGTGCCAACCCAACAACAGGCCGACCAGGCTGGATTTACCGGCCCCCGATGGCCCGACAATGGCAACGTGCTCGCCCGGCTTTATATCGATGTTGATGTTCTGGAGGATCACGTGTCCGCCGGCCTGGACGGTAACGTTCTGCATTGTGACCGCAATGCCGTGGGCGGCCTCGTGGGTTGGTATGCCGGTTGCGGCGGATGCGGAGGCAGTTGCCGCCTCCACAGTCTCGTCGGCGGCGCCCAGAGGCTCCAACAGCCTGAGCAGGCGATTGCGCAGCACCGGGTATTGCTGGGCCGTGCTGGCCAAAGACTGGCCCAAAGCCGGCAGGTTGAGTGCCCAAAAAAAGAGCAGCAGTGCGCCGCTGGCCTCACCACCACTCGACACATAGTGGAAAAGTATCCAAACCGCGAAGCCTGAACCGACCACTGCCTGCAATGCCTGGACGACCGTTTGCACCTGGTAAAAGTCGTGATTGGCCCGGATCCATTCCACCAACAAGCCTTCGTGCTCGCGGCGTACCGAGCGTTCGGCGCTGTGCGTGCGGATGGGAAGCAGGCCCAGCAGGGCGTCCAGGTAGAAGTGGCCCAATGCCCCCAGGTGCGCCCGCAGACGCATATCCTGCTCCGACAGGATTGGCTGGGTGGCCAAAGTCAGTCCAACGGCGAAAGCGGTAGCCAGAAGAGCCAGCGGCGCGCTGACGGGATCCAACCAGATAACGCCGATGGCGGTGAAGAGTGTCTGGAAGCACAGGCGCAAAAATGAAGCCCCCAGATTGGGCAGGCCACGCAGTTGGCGCAGGTCGTGCGCGCGTTGGGTCATGTCGGAAGTCAGGCGGCTACGAAAATAGCGGTCGCCCAGGAGTGGAATCTTTTCCAGAAAAGTGATTCTCAACCTGGTCTCGAAGCGACGGCCGACGCGAGCCAATACCGAAGCCAGTGGCCACTCGAGCAGCAGAAGCGCACAGGCAAATAGGATGATAGCTACGGCGAACCCAATTCGCTGGCCGACCAAGTTCAATTGAAGGCCGATGTCCAGGATGCCACGCAACAAGAGCGCTTCGATCAACACGGCGCCGCTGGCGAGAGCCAGGGAAACTATAAGGGCGCCGGGGACCAGCAAGCCGTCTGCCTTGAGTGCCTGAAATATGGTCGCCTCGGGGTGAGTGGGAGGTTCCTTGAGGGCCGCTAGCAGCTCGGGCGACAGCGGACCGGCTGTCACCGGCGCATAAGTCTCGTCAGGAATTTCCGTTTCTGGGCTTTCCGGCCGGGCACGATCGGCGGCCAATCCCGCCACGCGAACCAGTACCGCGCCGTGCAACTGCAAGGTGTCTACTGCTGCGGTCTCGTCGTTCGGATCATCGGCCGGCACGACCGACCAATAGGGGGCTGGGATGGACATCTCGGCTGCATCTGAGCCAGGTGCCGGCTGCCGGTAAAATTGTTCCAGCACGGTGGCCGCTTCGTCGCCTTTCTCCAGACCCTTGGCGGTGACGAGCGCCTGGGTCAAGCGGGTTGCCGCGTCGAGGCGGGCCAGGGACAGCCAGGACGAATCGGTTCGCGCGTTTTCGACCAGGTTCTGGCTGGCATCGCCGTCTACGCCGACCATTTCCAGACGGGACACGAGCGGCCGGCAGAAATCCGGAGTCCCCGCCCATTCGCGCCAGGCGTCGGCGGGCACCGGGAAGGTATGAAAAAACAGCTCATCCAGAAAATGGGACTTGGTCGGCCAGCGGCGGCCGGTGGCCGGGTCCATAACCTGCACGAACGGGCCGACCGTATTCCAGGCAAGGACGAAGTGCGTGAGGCCGTTTGGTTGCCGTACCACAACGATGGCGGGAAGCGCCTCGGCGCTCGGCAACAGCAAGTGGTCGGCAGGGATCATAATTTGCTCGGCAACGAGGCCGAGTTGGATGGCTACCTCTTCGATGGTATCAATTGAGGTGCCGTCGACGCTCGTCTGGCAGGCTTCGCGCAGACGCCCGTAGCTGACCGGTATACCGAATCCTTCCAGCAGCGCTTTGAGTGTCGCCGGTCCACAGTCCATTGCTGAAGTCTGGACCACTTCAGGGACGAGGAACCGTTGGTTGGGCCTGGATAACGAAGAAATCATCGGTTCTTATCGGGCTGCAAGAGTTGCTGAGGGTTAAGCGATAGCCTGGGAGTGTCGGCAAATTGGCCGGAAGCACGCATCACAAGTTTGGCCGGAGATATTTTTTCCACCTGGATTTCTACCTGGGCCGGAAGGTCATTCGCCAACGCGGGGGAGGTGGGGTCCTGGACGGCGTACAGTTCCAAACGGACGGATTCCCCGGCAGGGCTAATGTCCATGACGATGACCGGAAGGTCTACCTTGGGCTGATTGTGCGGAAGCGTCAATCGCACCCAACCAACCTGCCCGATGTGAAACAAGGGCCGCTTCTCGGCCGGGAAATCGACCACCACATCGCCGGTTTGTGACACGCTCACAGCCGGAGCGGTCTCGAACACGGTTATCCTGCCAAAAACGAACCAACCCAACCAGCCGATTAGGAGCACTGCTGCCAATAGCAGTGCAATCACAGACGGGCGAAAACCGTCTGCCTCAAGTGAGCGCATCGAGCGAGTGAATGGAGTAGCCACAGTGTCGCGATTCTAACACAGGCACCGCACCAGCGCAAGGAAGTAAAACGGAAATCGGGGGGCGACCCGCCACGCGGGGTGCCCCCTTGAATTTGCGGGCAAATGAATTATATTCATCATACGAATAGTAAATAGAATGAACTAAATGAGCCGAGACAATTTAGAAGAGACATTGATCAATATCCCGACCAGGTTATGCCGGAATACGACTTGCCGGTTTTTCCAGAATGTCCTGGAAGGCCCAATTCACCGGTTTGTCGCCGCACCAGTTCACGATACTGAGATTTCTAATTGAAAGCGGGCGCTCATATATGACCGAGATTGTGGAGAGCTTGAAGCTGTAGAAGAGGGACTGGAGGTCTTTAAGAGACTAAGCACATTTTGCACGGAGCTGGACAATGAAGAACCAATTTGATCGTAAAATATTTACAGCAGGACTGTGGGTTGAAGACACGCTGTTCTTGCTCCATAAATTGCCTGCAATTGCCGGCGTATTACGTGACAAAGACATCAGTCGGGCTTTTATGGAAAAGATTATGCTCGTGGTTACGGCTGTGAATGGATGCACCTATTGCGCCTGGTTCCATGCCAAAACAGCACTCTTGAGCGGTCTCAGCCAGGAGGAGCTCAAGAACACGTTGGATCTTCAGTTTCAGACAGATGCATCCGATTTTGAATCGTTGGCACTGCTGTACGCTCAACATTTCGCAGAAACCAACCGGCAGCCGGACCCACATATGACGCGTCGCCTGGTGGCGTACTATGGTGAAAAGACGGCGGCTCACATTATCCTGATTATCCGGATGATGTTTTACGGCAATTTGATAGGGAATACCTTTGATGCCTTTGTCAGCCGGCTGGAGGGCAAAAGAGCGCCCAATAGCAATGTGTTTTTTGAGGCGGCGTTTTTTATCCTGTTGGCACCGGTGATGCTGCCTGTCCGGCCTTTCCTGAACAAAGATACGAAATGACCCCAATGGGAGTGGAGCTGACGCGGCAGCAGCCCTGACCGAGCCACCTCGTACTTGACTTTTGCAGTTCGTTTGCCTAAACTAGGTGCAGTGTCTGCAATCACACCCCTGTTTGTTAGGAGGTCTACTTCAATGCTCTGCAAGACGAATTTGAAAGTGGGCGCGTACGTGACAATCTCAGCCGGAGGGGGCACCGGTGTGACGAACATCACGTGCCCGACGGCCGGTTCTAGCTCCAGCGCGCAGAAATAGTCTGTTCGAAGGTCCCTCAAGATTATCCTTTTTGACGACCATAAGGGATGGGCGGCCGTATCTCGTAGGTGGGGACGGGTTCATCCCTTATGTGGTTCTTCGAGCAAAAATAAACGCTCTTGACATTGGGCATTCCGTCGACAGGCCGTCCCATTCTTTCGCTTTCCTCCGGTGAGGCGTTCCGCCCCAGGCCTGCGAGCCCATCTCTCGCCACTCCAAATACTGCCCCTTTTTTCTACGTGACCAGTTGCAGAAAAACAGAAACCAGTATATAATGGATGCTGTATGGTGGTATGGTGGTATGATCTTTCGTTTGTCTAGACATTCTACATGGTTTGGGCGCGGTATGACAGTGGTTTACGACGCGTTGCTGAGTTAAGGCGAGGTAGTCCTATGTATGAGACAGTCCAATCTGAGCGCCTCTACGAACAGATTGTGGAACAGATAGAGCAACTTATTCTGAGTGACGAACTCAAGGTAGATGACAAATTACCTCCTGAGCGTGTGTTGGCCGAACAGTTCGGTGTCAGCAGAACGGCAGTTCGGGAGGCGGTTAAGACACTGCGCGAGAAAGGCCTGGTGGAAGTCTATCCCGGGCGTGGAACTTTCGTAACCAACTCAACTTCCGAGACAATGAGAAACTCTCTGGGCTTGATGATGCGGATGGGCCAGACTGAAGAAGACCTTATAGAGGTCCGCGAAATTCTGGAGCCGGAGATTGCGGCACTGGCCGCTCAAAGAATCGATGACATTCTCTTGGATGAGCTGAAACAGATTGCAACGGCGCTGCGGGCCGTGAAAGATGATGCGGACGCTTTTGTCGAAGCGGACCTGCGTTTCCACCAAATTCTGGCGCAGGCGACCGGCAACAAGATTCTGTTCAATCTGGTTTATTCGTTGGTCGATCTTGAACGCGAGCAATTCAAACGCCGATTTTTGGTCATTGACAATGCGCTCCAGACTCAGAGTGAACACGAGGATATTGTCTCCGCCTTGTCCGAGCGAGATTCTGAAGGCGCCCGGACCTCGATGGGGTTACACCTCCACCGAATCCGTGAAGAAATCAAGCGCTCTTTGAACCAATGACGTTGGCAGTCACGAACGGCGGCGCATTCTACATTTCAGTGGACCCGTGTGTTCCTTGGATCGCAGATGTTAAGAAAAGTGACAACGGGGGCTGCCTCCACCATTCACACTACAGAGAGGGGTTTGTATTGTGGCAGATCAATTGGAGCAACTAAAAAAAACCGCCAACGAACTTCGCTGTTTGGTCATCCGGATGATCTATACTGCCGGATCCGGCCACTCCGGCGGATCGCTTTCGGCTGCAGACTTCATGACGGCGCTGTATTTTTCCGTTTTGAAGATCGATCCCGACCGGCCGGACTGGCCCGACCGGGACCGGGTTGTGCTGTCAAAAGGACACGCTGCGCCCATATTGTATGCTTGTCTGGCCAAGCGCGGCTATTTCCCGTTGCAGGAGCTGTGGACGCTGCGCCAGTTGGGCAGCCGGCTTCAAGGGCATCCGGACGTGCGCAAGACGCCGGGTGTGGATGCCACCACCGGCTCCTTGGGACAAGGCATTTCCGTGGCCGTCGGTATGGCTTTGGGCGGCAAGGCTGCCAAAAAGTCCTACCACGTATACGCAATTATGGGCTGCGGGGAACAGCAAGAGGGGCAGGTCTGGGAAGCGGCTATGGCCGCCAGTCACTATGGCCTTGATAACCTGATCGGCATTGTTGACTACAACACCCTGCAGATTGACGGCTGCAACGCCGATATTATGGAGATTGCGCCCCTGGCGGATAAATGGCGTGCATTCGGCTGGCGTGTGCTGGAGATTGACGGCCACGATATGAAGCAGATCCTCGATGCTCTGAATGAAGCGCACAAAACACAGGGACAGCCTACCGTGATCATCGCCCGTACCATTAAGGGCAAAGGCGTCTCTTTCATGGAGAACGTGGTCAAATGGCATTCAAGCCAGGTGACCCGCGAATTTTACGATCGGGCTATGGCCGATCTGGGATGCGAAGGAGCCGAAAATGCGTGACCAGATGACAAACAACCGGACTGCCTACGGCGATGCACTAGTCGAGGTTGGTAAACAATACCCGGACGTCGTGGCTTTGGAAGCCGACCTGGGTAAAGGCACTCAAAGCATTCGGTTCCGTGATGCGTACCCGGATCGTTATTTCCCTGTTGGTATCGCCGAGGGCAATATGATGGGAGTGGCTGCCGGCATGGCCAGCGTGGGCAGAATACCATTTGCCAGTACCTTCTGTATCTTCGCCAGTATGCGGGCCGCCGAGCAAGTCCGTAACAGTATCGCCTACCCGAATCTGAATGTGAAGGTGGTAGGCACCAATGCGGGCATAGAGATTGGTCCGGATGGCGCCACCCATCAAGCCATTGAAGACCTGGCCGTTATGCGTGCTATCCCCAATATGCGTGTCCTGGTGCCTTCGGATTCCGTGGTGGTCAACAAGTTGGTGCACCTGATGGCTGCCAACCAGGGACCGGTCTATTTGCGCATCGGGCGGAATGATACGCCGCTGCTCTATCCCGACGACAAATTCGAGGTGGATTTCGGTGGCTCGATTCTGGCCAAAGACGGTGGAGACGTCACCTTGATGGCCGTCGGTAACATGGTCTGTCGAGCGCTCGACGCGGCCGACATCCTGGCCCAGGATGGAATCTCAGCCCGAGTGGTGGATATGTATTCGTTGAAACCGATAGACCAAGAGGCGATTGTCGCGGCGGCCAAAGAGACAGGTTGCATCGTGACGGTTGAGGATCATAACATCATCGGCGGATTGGGTGGCGCAGTGGCCGAAGTTCTGGGCGCAACAGTCCCTGTGCCTCTGGAGCGTGTCGGTGTCCAGGATACTTTTGCCGAGTCGGGTACGTCCGAAGATCTCTTGCGGGCCTACGGCCTGACACCTGAACGAATAGCGGCAGCCGCTCGGAAGGCGATGGACCGGCGTTAGGGCATAGCACTTTTATGTGGAAGCCGAAAGTATGACCGGCTATTTTATAAACATCGATACCTATCGTCGAACGAAAGGAAATGTGGCGTGACAAGGAAATCTGCTTCAGAGACCCAGAGGGCGGATATTTCGCCTGAGGTCATGTTAGAAATGTTCCGGCGCATGGTAGTAGTGCGCCGCTTCGAAGAGACCGTGTTTGACGTTTACCGTCGGGGTTGGATGCCGGGTTTGGCCCACCTGTATGACGGATCGGAAGCGACGGCTGTGGGTGTTTGTGCCGCATTGCGGGAGGACGACACCATTACCAGCACGCATCGGGGACACGGTCACATCATCGCCAAGGGTGGACACGTCGACCAGATGATGGCCGAGGTGATGGGCAAGGTGACCGGGTACTGTCGCGGCAAAGGCGGCGAAATGCACATCGCCGATGTCAGCCTGGGCATTCTGGGCGCCAACGGCATTGTGGGCGGCGGCATCGGAATCGCAACCGGTAGCGCTTTCAGCGCCAAGCGGGAAGGCAAAGGGCGGGTCAGCGTGGCTTTCTTCGGCGATGGAGCGGCCAATCAAGGCATCTGGTACGAAACCGCCAATATGGCCACTCTGTGGAAATTGCCGGTCATCTACGTTTGCGAAAATAACCAGTACACTGAGTACACGAATTTCCAGAAGCTCACCGCCGGCGAGGGATTGGCCGCTCGGGCCAGGGCCATCGGTATGGCCGGTGTGGAAGTTGACGGAAACGATGCGACACTCGTGTACAAAGCCACGCGTGAGGCTGTCGAGCGGGCACGAGCCGGCGAAGGACCATCCACCATTGTCTGCCATACCTTCCGTTATGGCGGGCATCACGTAGGTGAGCCGGGTACCGCCTATCGGTCCCGCGAGGAAGTCGACGAGTGGCGGGGCAAAGATCCGATTGTCCGTATGGAGCACCTCTTGATTGACGAGGGGATTGCCAGCCCGGAAGACGTTGAATTGCTGAGAGACGAAATCGAGCAGGAGATTTCCGCTGCGGTAGAGACCGGTCGCGAGGCACCATTCCCCGAAATCAGTGAGGTAAACGAACATGTCTACGCGTGAGTTGACCTTTGCACAGGCTATCCGTGAAGCGCTTGATGAAGAGATGGCGCGCAATGAGCAAATTGTTGTGCTGGGCGAGGACGTCGGCGTCTGGGGCGGTGTATTCCGTACCACGGAAGGGCTTTACGAAAAGTACGGATCGGACCGCGTGATCGACACGCCCCTTTCTGAAGAGGGATTTGTGGGCCTGGCAGTCGGGGCGGCCATGACGGGTATGCACCCGGTTGCAGAGATCATGTTTGGCGATTTTATTACCTTGACCATGGATCAAATTGTCAATCAGGCCGCAAAAATGCGCTACATGACAGGCGGGCAGGTGGAGGTGCCGATGGTGGTGCGGGCAACGATGGGTGGCGGGCGTTCCTCGGGCGCACAACACTCTCAATCGTGGCACGCCTGGTTCGCGCACGTTCCCGGCCTGAAGGTTGTGGTTCCGTCGACGCCGTATGACGCCAAGGGGCTGCTGAAAACGGCTTTGCGCGATCACAATCCCGTGATCTTCTTCGAAGATAAAGTAATGTACACCAAGATCAAAGGGTCTGTACCTGAAGAGGAGTATACGATTCCTTTTGGCAAGGCGGACATCAAACGCGAGGGCTCTGACGTAACCGTGATCGCTCTGTCGCGGATGGTCCACCCGACATTGGCCGCAGCCGAGCAATTGGCCAAGGAAGGCATCAGCGTTGAGGTAATCGACCCGCGCACGCTGACGCCCCTGGATGAGGAGGCACTGGTCGCCTCGGTGGCCAAGACCGGCGGGGCCGTCATCGTCGATGAAGGCTACAACCGCTACGGCGTAACGGCTGAACTGGCATCTGTGGTGGCTTACGGTGCTTTCGACTACCTGGATGCTCCGATTGAACGCTTGGGAGCTATGGATGTGCCGATTCCGTTCAGCCCGCCGCTCGAGTTCGCTACCATTCCAGATGAGGAGAAGGTTATCGCGGCTGTGCACCGCGTGCTTGAAGGCAGGAGACGCTGATGGCCGTCGAAATCGTTATGCCCCGCATGGGGCTGACCATGGAGGAAGGCACAATCGTCACCTGGCTTAAGGCCGAGGGCGAGTTTGTGAAGGCCGGCGAACCGCTCTTTGAGATTGAGACAGACAAGACGACGGTTGAAATAGAGAGTCCCGGGGAAGGGGTCTTGGGCGGGGTCATCGGACAGCCAGGCGATACGTTTCCTGTAGGTGAAGCAATCGGCTACTTGTTGGCCGAAGGGGAACAACCGCCTGTCCCGGCCGGTGCCGTCGAGGCCAAAGCTAAAGAAGCGTCGCCGGCAGTCAGCCGGCCGCTGGCAGAGGTTCCCTCGGCGTCAAGCGTTTCTTCAACCGGCAAAGCCAAGGCCAGCCCGGCGGCGCGTCACCTGGCAGCGCAACTGGGCGTCGACCTGGCCAGCGTGCCGGGCAGCGGGCCGGGAGGGCGCGTCGTCGCCTGGAATGTCACCCAGGCCGCCGGCTCCCAGGCCACGGCTGTGAGTGTCAAAGCCTCGCCGCTGGCGCACAGCGTGGCCAGGGACTTGGGTATCGATCTCAAAGACGTGTCCGGCAGTGGCATTGGCGGGCGGATTACACGGGAAGACGTGGAACGCTTTGTGCAACGTCCGGCTGCCGTCAGTGCGGTTCCAGGCCAGATGGTGCCGGTCTCAAGGGCGCATCGCATCATGGCCGACCGTATGACGGCCAGCTTCTCGACGGTGCCGCACTTCTACC
>CAZHBM010000068.1:0-12467 GCA_964529945.1 uncultured Anaerolineales bacterium
ACGGTCCCGGGGTGTCAAAAAAGCCCGAAATGTGCCTGTCTCGACGACGTCCGTTTTGACGCCGTCCACCTGGCCTGGCAGCAGATCGGACTCCGCCAATTGGGCGACCGGCAGTTTGCGTACCACCGATACGACGACCGCCAGTTCGCCGGTCGGTGCACCTTCCGACACCTTATAGCCGATGCCGCAGGCCGTGACGTTGGCCCGCGTGAGCACTGAATTCAGGTTGTTCTTCTTGGCTGTTAATGCCGCTACCAGTTGCTGCCTATCTACCTCGGGCACGTATCACCGTCCTCACCAGGCTTTCATTTCGCCCACCTCGCGCACATCGACCGGTATGCCCTCAATGACCGGCGGGATGACATCAGCGTCAGCCAATTGGCTCATGGGCTTCTTCTTGGTAACACTTACCACCAGCACCACCTGCTCTGTGAGCTTGCCGCCGCGTTCGCGAAAGCCCACACCCACACCCACTACATTGGCCTTTTTCAGCAACTGGGCCTCATAGCGTGTCCTAACGAGCTGTGCCTGTTCGATCAGAGCATTATCCTGGTTCATAAATCCCTCGTTTCGTGGTTCGCCCCGTTCTCTTTCACCACTTCTACGATCTGTACTGCCAGCGCGTAAGCCGCCTGCATGTCTTGCCTGACTCTCATCGGAATTGTGCCATCCAGACTGTTCTCCAACGAACTCAGCAACTCCTGGCTCAGTCTCTGGACCCGCTGTAGCCGTTGGTTGAGGTGTTGTTGGGCTACGGATGCACGGGCTATGTCCCGGCCGTAGGCTAAGGTCAGCTTGTGGGCGGCATCCAGGCGCTCCTGAGTGGATATGCTTACCGGTTCCAGCTTGAGGGGCAACGTGATGCGAAAGCAACTTCCCTGGTCCAGGCTGCTGGTGACGGTGATGCTGCCGCCGTGCAACTCGATTCCACGCCGGGCGATTGACAGGCCCATTCCTAACCCGCCTCTGGCCCGGGTCATATGTTCTTCGACCTGATAAAACATCTCGAAGATATTGCCCAATTGGGTGGCCGGAATGCCGATGCCCGTATCTTCGATCTCCATAATTGTGTTTTCTTCCGACTGCATTGCACGCACGTAGACAGTCCCCTGCGGTTTATTGAACTTGATGGCATTTTCGAGAATATGGCCGAGGGCTTGCGCAATGATGACCCGATCTCCGGAGACCATGGTGGATTGCTCGTAGGTCGCCTCGGTGACAATGGCCACGTTGGCTCGATTGGCCTGGTGCGACACGGATCCGATGGCGTGCTCGATCACTTCCCACAAATCAAAGTGTTCAGTTTCAAGCGCAGCACCCGAATCGCTGCGGGTGGTGGCAAATTCCACCAACTCGTTGATGATCATCTTCAACCTGTTGGCTGCCTGCACGATGGCATCAATGGGGGCTGCCGTCATCTCATCGTGAGTCTCGATGTCTTCGCGCAGCACGCTGGCGAAGCCAAGGATAATGGCCAATGGGGTGCGCAATTCGTGAGCGGCGATGTCGATAAACTCCTCTTTCAGGCCCTCGAGCCGTTTCCGCTCCGTCAAATCGTGCAAGCTGACTACCCAACCGCGCTGATCGCCGGCATAGAGAGGGGCGCCCGTGATCTGAAGCGTTCTCTCCATCGGATCGGTTATCGACACCTCAATGTTGGCAAATGGGGTTTCCTCACGGGCGGCCGTGATCAACGCCGCCGACAGCTCTTTTGAAGGGATAACCTCGCCCAGGTAGTGGCCTATACACTGCTCCTGTTGTTCGAGAAGTATCTCGAAGCGAGGATTGGTCTGAATGATGTGTAATCGCTCGTCGAGTACAGCCAGGCCGTTGGGAGCAGTGGTCCATATGGCATTCAGCTTCTGATTGGTAAGCTCCAGTTCCTGCCGTTTCGCTTTTTCCTGGTTGTAAATGCGTACGAGATCTTGGCCGTATTTGAGTGCTTGGGCGTGGGCCATTTCGATCTCTTGGGCAACCTTGTCTGCGTCGTTCATTTCTCTCCAGATTCATAGCCGCTTAGTAACGGTCAAGGCCCCAATGCCTATGGAAGCCGTTCCGCAAGCCGCTCCCCCGATCTTGTGGTAGTCAAACGTTGCGCGGAGGAAAAGCGAATGGTCTGCAGGCAGGCTTGTGGCAGGAAATTAGCCCCAAGTCCTCGACATATCAGTGTGAATTTTGCCCCTGTGAAAGCAGTGTAGAACAGTTTATGATTTTGGGCAAGCAAATTTTTTTGTGGATTACGGGGCTTAGTTTTTTTAATTCTGTGCCCAACGTGGTAAAATTAACTGTGCACGGGTGCCAAATTTTCTATTTTCGATGAATGCACCCGATTGAGGTATAGATGAGGAAAGGCAGGCTTTCAAGTTGGATAAGTTCGCAAAAGCGTTAAGTGAAGTTTTGGCGGAGAGTAAAGGTATCGAAATCCCGGAAGATGAGGTTGAGAACCTGTTGGAGTCGGCGGACAAAAAAACCGAACCAGGTGTCTTGCGCAGTTTCCATGCCGCTCACAATCTGCTCGATCAAATGGGTGTCCCCAAGTCCTATGCCGACGGCAATGAAGCGTCGTTGGATGCCAGATTGGTTGCTTACATACGCTACGTGCAGAGTTCTGGTGGCGGCGGATGCAGTGGCGGTTGCTGCCAGTAGCCGGTGGTCACCCGGAACAATAGAGGACCATTAAGAAAGCCCCTGGATGTTCGGGGGCTTTTTGATGCATCGCCCAAAGACGAAGGGGGCTTCGGACAGCGCCCCCCTCCAACCAGGTTGGTTGCTACCTGTGAAGGTCAAAGACTGGTCGATTATGGTGTAGGCGGGCCGGTCAAATACCATCAAAAAAGCCCTGGAAGGCCGGGGGAGGGGAAAAATGGTGTCGCAACAAGCCCTCGGTCGGACTCGAACCGACGACCGACCGCTTACAAGGCGGTTGCTCTACCACTGAGCTACGAGGGCGGGTGAGGGTGACCAGTGGGGCTCGAACCCACAGCCTTCTGGGCCACAACCAGATGCTCTGCCATTGAGCTATGGTCACCATGGTGCAGCCACCATTATACCATATTCATTGCCGGACGCAAGAAATCTGAACTAAGATAACGGCAGTGGCAGTTTGAGGAAAGGTGGAACTTTGGCAATGAAAAGTCAGGTTTTGGCAGACGACCCGACGGAGAATTTGTTGTTTGTGGCCGCCATTCCGACTGACCTGGGGTGGTTTGGAGCGGTTCGTTCGCAGGGCGGTGTCTGCGGGACGGCATTGTTTAAGCCTTCGCGCGAGGACGTCTTGGAAGAGCTTTCGCTGGTCTGGCCAGGCGCTGTGCCTGTCGACGCGGACACGTTACCTGAGCTGAGCCGGGCGGTGCAACGCTATGCCCAGGGGCAGGTGACATCGTTTGAGACGATTGCCCTTGACTGGCGGGCGTGCTCCCCGTTTCAGCACCGGGTACTCGCGGAGGTGTGGAGAATCCCCTGGGGTGACGTTTTGTCATATGCCGAGGTAGCACAGGCGGTTGGCAAGCCACAGGCGGCGCGAGCGGTCGGCCAGGTAATGGCACGCAATCCGCTGCCATTGATCGTCCCCTGCCATCGCGTGATTGCCAGCGATGGCAGTCTGGGTGGGTTCAGCGCCATTGGCGGCACGGCAACTAAACGTCGCTTGCTGGAGCTGGAAGGCTGGTCGGCGGCGTAGGGTTACCGGTACAAGCTGGCGGCCGCGACACAAAAAAGTGGACAGCGGAAGATTCCGCTGTCCACTTTCGTTTCCGGTTTGTCGCCGGTGGGGGCGCTCGCGACGCTTCCCCCCGGCTAACATCTCAGGCTACGATTTCGCCCTCTACCACTTCGGCCTCACGGCCTTCACCGATCGGCTCCGACCCGCCGTCGATTTTGTGGAAGGTCAACTCGTCGCAAGAGACCAACACTTCGATGGCATCGCCTTCCTTGAACTTACCTTCCAAAAGCGCCATTGCCAAAGGGTCCTGCAGGTAGTGCTGGATGGCGCGTTTCAGCGGGCGCGCCCCAAAGTTGGGATCGTAGCCCTTGTCGGCCAGGAAATCGCGCGCCGCCGAGGTGAGAACCAGGGTCAGGTTATGACCAGCTAACAGCGATTCCATGTGTTCCACCTGGATGTCGACGATTTTGGCCAGGTCTTCCCTGGTCAGACTATGGAACACCACAATCTCGTCGACGCGATTCAAGAACTCAGGGCGGAAGTGCTGGCGCAGCGCCTCGAGCACCTTTTCCCGGGCGCCTTCCATCCCCAGTTCCATAATGTACTGGCTGCCGATGTTGCTGGTCATAATGACGACCGTGTTTTTGAAATCCACAGTTCGGCCGTGGCCGTCGGTGAGGCGGCCATCATCCAACAACTGCAGCAACAAGTTGAAAACCTCCGGGTGCGCTTTTTCCACCTCGTCAAACAGCACGACGCTGTAAGGTTTGCGCCGGACAGCTTCGGTGAGCTGCCCGCCCTCTTCATAGCCAACGTATCCGGGCGGAGCGCCCACCAGTCGGGCGACGGTATGTCTTTCCTGGTACTCGCTCATGTCGATGCGGATCATGCTGTCTTCGTCGTCGAACAAAAACTCGGCCAGCGCCCGTGCAAGTTCGGTCTTGCCGACACCCGTCGGTCCCAAAAAGATGAAACTGCCGATGGGCCGGTTGGGATCCTGTAATCCGGCACGTGCCCGGCGGACGGCGTTCGACACGGCCCGGGTGGCCTCGTCCTGACCGATGACGCGCTGGTGGATGCGGTCTTCCATCTTGACCAGTTTCTCGCGTTCACCTTCCAGAAGTCTGCTGATCGGGACGCCCGTCCAACTCGACACAACTTCGGCAATGTCTTCCGCGTCGACTTCCTCTTTCAGCAGCGAGCCACCGCGCTGCAGTTCCGTCAGCCGCTCCTCGCCTTGGTGTAATTTTTCTTCCAGTTCCAGAAGTTGTCCATAGCGCAGACGGGCGGCTTCCTCGAACTTGGCACGCCGCTCTGCCTGGTCGATTGCGACGCGCGTCTGCTCGATCTCTTCCTTGGTCTGGCGCAACCCTCGAATGGCTTCCTTTTCGGTCTCCCAGCGAGCGGTCAATTGCTGAGACTCCTCGCGCAGGTCGGCCAATTCTTTTTCGATGGCCTTAAGCCTTTCCTTGCTGGCTTTGTCTTTCTCTTTCTTCAGCGCTTCTCTTTCAATTTCCAGCTGCATGATCTGCCGGTCGACCGCGTCCAGTTCTTGTGGCTTGCTGTCGATTTCCATCTTCAGGCGGCTGGCTGCTTCGTCGATGAGGTCAATTGCCTTATCGGGCAGAAAGCGGTCGCTGATGTAACGATGGCTCAATGTCGCCGCCGCGATGACTGCGCTGTCCTGGATACGCACGCCATGATGCACTTCGTAACGTTCCTTCAGCCCGCGCAGAATGCTGATGGTATCCTCAACCGTGGGCTCGTTGACCAACACGGGCTGGAAACGCCGTTCCAGTGCGGCGTCTTTTTCGATGTATTTGCGGTACTCATCCAAGGTGGTAGCCCCGATGGCGTGCAGTTCACCGCGCGCCAACATCGGCTTCAACATATTGCTGGCGTCCATTGCGCCTTCGGCCGCTCCAGCACCCACGACGGTGTGCAACTCGTCGATGAACATTATCACGGCGCCGGCGCTATCAGAGACTTCCTTCAACACGGCCTTCAACCGTTCTTCGAATTCGCCCCTGAACTTGGCCCCAGCGATGAGGGCGCCCATGTCCAGCGCCACGACCTTTTTGTCTTTTAGCCCTTCGGGAACGTCACCCTTAATAATTCTTTGAGCCAGGCCTTCCACAATGGCGGTCTTTCCGACGCCGGGATCGCCTACCAACACCGGGTTGTTTTTCGTTCGACGACTCAATATCTGTATAACGCGCCGAATCTCTTCGTCACGGCCGATGACCGGATCGAGTTTTCCCTGGCGCGCCAACTCAGTCAGGTCGCGTCCATATTTTTCCAACGCCTGGTACGTACCTTCGGGATTCTGGCTGGTCACTCTCTGACTCCCCCTTATCTGGGTGAGTGCTTGCAGGATGGTTGTCTCGTTCAACCCGTAGTTGTTGAGCAAGCGTTTGGCGAATCCATCAGAACGACTGATGGCCAGCAACAAGTGCTCGGTGCTGACGTACTCATCGTGCATCTGGTTGGCTGTTTTTTCCGCCTCGTTAATAATGTTGTTCAGATCACGCGATAGCGTTACCTGGGCCGTAGCACCATAAGATTTGGGACCACGGGCCAGTTCGGCCTCCAAATCGTTGATGAGCAGTCCCGGGCTGGTGCCCAACCGTTGCACAATGCGCGGTACCACGCCGTCAGATTGACGCAACAAGGCCAGCAACAGGTGTCCCGGCTCTATCTGACTGTGGTTGTATTCTTGAGCCAGGCTTTGAGCTGCCACAATGGCCTCTTGTGCCTTTTGTGTATATTTGTTGATATCCATAAGTAGCCTCCACGAATGGGCATTCGGCGGTGAGGAAGTAAAATAAGTACATACCGGTGAACCGCCCGTGCCACCTTCTACAGTTTACGAGACCTTTGTTAGATTCGCGTAAGAAATTTATTGAGATTCTATTAGAGACGACCGCACACCCATCCAGGTGACTGTTTTTCCGGACAGCTTCTGGATAGGGGTGCAACTAAGTATATCCAAAGGGGTTATTACTTGGGAGAGGCGCATCTAGACCGCCCCTCATTCTTTTGACGGGCAGGGCGCTCAATCCGGCAGTGTTCAGAGTGCTTGCCGTCTCCAACGAATGCAACTATACTGATGCTCCTGTCGGAGCCCCATTCTTTTTGAGGAGGTTTATTGCAATGACGCGAGTGTTTGTGACCGGTATGGGTGCTGTGACACCTATCGGTAATGACGCTTCCACATTCTGGGAGAATCTGAAGAAAGGAGTATCCGGCGGAGGTCCGATAACGCTCTTTGATGCCACGGATTTTCCGGTCCAGATAGGCTGTGAGGTCAAGGATTTTGACCCCGGCCAATGGATGGATCGAAAGACGGTCAAGCGATCGGCGCGGGTCACCCAGTTCGCGGTGGCAGCCAGCCGGCAAGCTCTGAATGACGCCCACTTTGAAATAAATGCTGACAATGCGCCCCGAGTCGGAGTGGTCGTCTCGACCGGCGGTGGCGGTATTGGCTTGATGGAAGAGGCCACTTACGTACTGCAGGAAAAGGGTCCGCGCAGCGTTAACCCCCTTTTGCTGCCGATTATTATGCCCAATGCCGTGTCCTGCCTGGTCTCCATGGAGACGGGCGCCAAGGGACCCATTCTCACTACGACGTTGGCGTGCGCCAGCGGCAACTACGCCTTGGTGGAAGGTTACAACTTTCTGCAGCGCGGTGAAGCCGACGTGATGATTACCGGTGGCGCCGAGTCTGTGAGTACCCCGCTGGCTTTTGCATCGCTGGGCCGTATGGGTGCCCTTTCGACTCGCAACGATGACCCGTTGCACGCCAGCCGGCCGTTCGATGCCACCCGTGATGGGTTTGTTTACGGCGAGGGAGCCCTTTCCCTGATCCTGGAAACGGAAGAGCACGCCAAAGCCCGAGGGGCCAAGATTTACGCCGAGGTTCTCGGCGGGCGGCTAACCGGCGACGCTTACCACGTTACGGCGCCCGACCCGACCGGTGAAGGGGCCACACGGGCGATGAGGTTGGCCGTGGAGGCTGCCGGCTTCCAACTGACTGATGTAGACGCCATTTTTGCGCACGGTACCAGCACGCCGCTCAATGATGCGACCGAAACAATGGCCATCAAGCAGGCGTTTGGGGACCACGCCTACAATCTGGTGATCTCGGCCACCAAGTCGATGATCGGTCACCTGATGGGGGGCGCCGGCGCGGCGTCGGCCGTGGCTGCTGTCTATGCGCTCCAAGAGGGCATTATGCCGCCGACCATCAACTACACCACGCCGGACCCCGAATGTGACCTGGACTATGTGCCCAATGAAGCCCGCAAGACGGATCCCAAGGTGGCGCTGGTAAACGCGTTTGGGTTCGGTGGGCAGAATGTGGTGACCGTGCTGAAGCGTTACGAGGGGGACTGATAAGAATCGTCATCGGTCGGTAGACTTGTCTGTTACCTACCCGTATGGTATAATCGCTCCGTTTCGGCGGGGCGATTTTTTTTGTCTGCATAACAAAGAGTCTCGTTCGCCCATAGAGACACGGAGGTTGCAAAGCGAATGAAAACCAGGGACAAAGTAATACTTGGCACCGTCGTCACTGTCGCCCTCCTGGTTATCGGCAGTCTTTTTTTGCGTTTCCAGCTCCCCCCTGTAGTTATCAGTGCTGAGGCTCTTCCCGGGTTCGAGATTGCTGGCTTCCAGGTTACTAATACGCTGCTTACCGCCCTTCTGGTCGACGCCATTCTGCTGGTTTTGGCTATCGCCGGCACGCGCAATATGCAATTGGTCCCCTCCGGACTGCAGAATTTTTTGGAGTGGGTGGTTGAGACACTTTACAATCTGACCGAATCCATAGCCGGCAACAAGTGGACTCCACGTTTCTTTATGATTGTGGCGACCATCTTTTTCTACGTCCTCGTCTCGAACTGGTTTGGCCTGGTTCCCGGTTTGGCGGCTGTCGGTTTCTGTGAGCCGCACCAGGTGGCGTCGGTGGAGGAGAATGCACTCCAGGGCGAAAACAATGCCGCGGTCATAGAAGCGGAGCAGGCAGAGACGAGTGGACACGTGTTGTTGGGCTGCCAACCGAGTGAGGCTATCATCCCGCTGTTCCGTTCACCCAGTACCGACCTGAGCAACAACCTGGCTTTGGCGCTGATCTCGGTGCTGTTGACCCAGGTCTTTGGCGTTTGGGCCGTGGGGCTGGGGTATTTTGGCCGTTTCATCAATGTTGGAGGCATCATTGGCGCCTTCAAACCTGTTGAAAGCGGTGAACAACCCGGGTGTGCCGGTAGGATCGGGGCTCTGGCTTTTGGCCTGATGCAATTTTTTGTCGGTTTATTGGAGACGATCAGCGAGTTTGCCAAGATCATCTCTTTCTCCTTCCGACTTTTCGGCAATATCTTTGCCGGAGAAGTTATGCTGTTGGTTCTGGCTTCTCTGGTGCCCCTGTTGTTGACGTTACCATTTTTGGGACTAGAGCTTTTCATTGGATTGATTCAGGCGTTTATCTTCTACATCTTAACGGTTGCCTTTTTCGCGATGGCAACCGTGACGCACGATCATCAAGAGCAAACTCATTAGACATAGACCACCGAGCAGGGGCCGGTAGTGCTTGGCGGCTTGGGGGTTGTCTTGATCGGGCAAGGCCCGCTCAAATTTACGAATTTGGCACCGAAGCGCACTTAGTCGCAGACTCTGGAGCGCACACTTCTGTAAGGAGGCACAAAACAAATGGATGCTGGAACCTTCAAGCTCTTGGCGGCAGGGTTGGCAATTGGCTTGGGAGCTATCGGCCCGGGCGTTGGTATTGGTATCGTGGCCTTGGGAGCTCTGCAGGCCATTGGTCGCAACCCCGACGCTACCAGCCTAATCCAGACCAACATGTTCATCGCCATCGCGTTCGCCGAGGCTATCGCCATTTACGCGTTGGTGGTGGCCCTGATTCTTCTGTTTGTCATCTAGAATGACTTTCGGATCGGAGACGTTTATGTCCGGAAGGAGGGTTGCGGTTTGGAGGCAATGAGACCTTTGGGGATTGACCCCGCGCTGTTAGTCGCTTATTTGATCAACTTTGCCCTGCTGGTGTTCTTGTTGCGCCTGTTTTTATATAAACCGGTGCTGAACATGTTGTCGGAGCGCAAGGAACGCATTCAAGAGGCCTTGAAACAGGCCGACCTGGCTCGCCAACAGGCGGAAGTGCAGCGAACCGAGTTTCAGCGTGAGCTGGAGGAAGCTCGCAGAAGTTCCCAAGAAGCAGCCAAACGAGCGGCGCAAGAGACCGAAAAGATGCGTGGCAGCATTTTGGCCGACGCACGCAAAGAGGCCGAGCAAGTCCGGCAGCAGGCTCAGCAGCAGATCGAGATGGATCGCCAGCAAATGATGACAGAGGTACAACAGCAGGTGGTTGATCTGGCTGTCGATCTGACGCGCAAGGTCATTGGTGAGACTGTTACGGTGGATGAAAAGGCTCAACGCGAATTAGTACGCAAGTTCCTGCAAGAGTCAGGAGATTTGTCGTGAAGTCCGCCGGATACTCAAAAGGGGCTGAACTGGCGCACGATTATGCACAGGCTGCCTATCAGCATACAACTGAGGGCTGGCTTAGCATATTGAAAAAGGTCTGGGAGAAGTTGCGAGTTTCTCCTCCCCTTATGCAAGCATTGAATGATGCGGAGCTTCCTTTTTCTGAACGGCAGTCCAGGCTCGACACGTTGTTGCCCGAGAATACGTCCGAAGACGTCAAGAATTATCTATACGTGATGCTGCGCGATGGGCATCTGGAACTTTTGGCGGATGTGATCGCAGACATGAACCGTTTGGCGGTCAGAGGGCCGTCGGTTCGGCTGGCGCACATTGTGAGTGCGGTGCCCCTTACGGGCGAAGAAAGCGAAGCTGTGCGGGAGAAGCTTCGCAAAAGCTTCGGCGACCAGGTTGATCTCCAGTTCGAGGTCGATCCCTCGATATTGGGAGGGCTGATTGTGCGTGTCGGTGATAAGGTGATTGATGGCAGCCTGGAAAATAGACTTGAGACACTTCACAGCCGCCTAAGGAAAATACGCTGAGCTGTAACTGTGCTCTCGGGGCGGGCGCGCCTGACGCTCGAGATGCCCAGAAGATGTATAACCGGCACCGGTTGTTTCACCGCGTGATGCGGTTTTGATGAGGAGTTGGTGGATGGCTTTACGAGTAGACGAAATTACCGCCAGAATAAAGCGCGAAATAGAGTCCTTTGAGGCGCCGGTTGAGGCAGTGGATGTCGGCTACATTCTTGAGGTTGGAGACGGCATCGCCCGCATTAGCGGCCTGTCGGAGGTCATGAGCGACGAGTTGCTTGAGTTTCCAGGTGGCGTGATGGGCATTGCTCTCAACCTGGAAGACGACAACGTGGGCGCAGTCATTATGGGCGACTACACCCACATCGAAGAGGGAGATATGGTGCGCGGTACGGGCCGTATCGCCTCCGTGCCCGTCGGTGATGCCCTGATCGGCCGCGTGGTCAACGCCTTGGGCGAGCCGGTCGACGGAAAAGGACCGCTCAATACGGACAAGTACCGCCCTGTTGAGCGTATTGCACCGGGCGTGGTGTACCGGCAAAACGTTGACACGCCGGTTCAGACAGGCATCAAGGCTGTCGACTCCATGATCCCTTTGGGCCGCGGGCAACGCGAGTTGATCATCGGCGACCGGCAGACCGGCAAGACGGCATTGGCCATCGACACCATCATCAATCAAAAGGGTAAAGATCTCATTTGTATTTATGTGGCTATTGGCCAGAAACAGGCCCAGGTGGCCCAGGTGGTGGCTACGCTGGAGCGCTTCGGAGCGATGGATTATACGGTCGTGGTGTTGGCCGGCGCTTCCGAGCCGGCTGCCCTGCAATATATTGCGCCTTATGCCGGCTGCGCGATCGGTGAGGAGTTCATGGAACGCGGCCAGGATGCCCTGGTGGTGTATGACGATCTGACCAAGCATGCCTGGGCCTATCGCCAGATATCGCTGCTTCTGCGCCGCCCGCCGGGACGTGAAGCCTATCCAGGCGACATCTTTTACCTGCACTCGCGTTTGCTGGAGCGAGCGGCCCGTATGAGCGAGCAGTACGGCGGTGGCTCCTTGACCGCACTGCCCATAATCGAAACCCAGGCGGGTGATGTCAGCGCCTACATTCCGACCAACGTGATTTCCATTACCGATGGCCAGATCTTCCTTGAGGGCGACCTGTTCTATTCAGGAATCCGGCCGGCTGTGAACGCCGGTATTTCGGTATCACGCGTGGGCGGTGATGCTCAGACGAAGGCAATGAAAAAGGTGGCCGGACAATTGAGAATAGAATTGGCCTCCTTCCGTGAGCAGGCGGCATTTGCTCAGTTTGGGTCCGACCTGGATAAGACGACTCTGGCGCAGTTGGAGCGCGGCCAACGCTTGACGGAACTGCTCAAGCAACCGCAATATCAGCCGGTTCCACTGGACGACCAGGTGATCGCCATCTACGCCGTCACGCACAATTACGCCGACACTATCCCGCCCAACAAGGTCAAAGAGTTTGAGGCCGGATTGGTGGAGTTTATGCGTACGGTGCACCCCGAAATCGGCAAAGCAATTATGACCACGAAGGAATTGCCGGATTCCCTCATGGCACAGTTAGATGCTGCTATTAAAGAGTATCTCGGCAGCATTCAGGCGTAGGTTTTCGTAATGGCGAATGTCCGTGAGCTCCGACGTCGAATCAAAAGCGTCAAAAGCATTGCCCAGGTAACGCGGGCCATGCAAATGGTGGCGGCCAGTAAGATGCGCCGAGCCCAGGATCAGGTTATGGCCACGCGCGAATACTCGG
>CAZHBM010000069.1:0-12396 GCA_964529945.1 uncultured Anaerolineales bacterium
CACGAGCAAAACGGATTCCAAAACCGCCGCAGTCGCGAGGAATATGTCCCTTTTTCTTGGTAGATGGCCAATGCGAGTCGGCAGCCAGGCTCATCTATGTCTCTTTCTTGTGGGCGGAGACCTTCCGCCCACAAGAAATAAAGAATCGTTACCTGATTCTATGGGCTTTCTGAAACACGCACTGAGCGCGATCTCGCATAACCCTACTTCACAGCCAAGCCTTGGCGCAGTCCTTTCTCTTCCCAAAAAACTTGGGACACACCCAGTCGCGAGAGTTGCCCGTTTCCAGGCTTTAGTGTAAGATGCGCTGCGTGGGCGGAGCACGCCCCTTAGCTGTTGACAATGATGGAAAGAGAGGCAAGTGCGGAATGAAGGTCTTGTTGCTCGAAGATGTAGATAACGTAGGCCTGGCCGGCAGCATCGTGTCTGTGGCCGATGGCTACGCGCGCAATTATCTTTTCCCTCGCCGGCTGGCGAAATTGGCAACCGAAGGCTCGGTAAAACAAGCGGACCAGATACTGAAAGCTGGAGACCGAAAACGGGCACGCGAAAAAGGTGTCGCTCAGGAACTGGCGAACCAGATAGAGGGCACGACCCTGACGTTCACTGCGCGTGCCGGCGAAACCGGAAAACTATACGGATCCATCACCACTTCTGACATTGCTGAGGCACTGGAAAAAGAGCTCGGCCAGGAAGTGGATCGCCGCAAGATTGACAGTGAGCCCTTGCGCCAATTGGGTGAGCATTCCGTTGATATCCGGCTGATGGCCGACGTCTCGGCGACGATCAAAGTGAATGTGGTACCGGAAGATGGTGAGGAAGAAGAACACGCATCACCGGTGGAGGCGATTGAAGAAGAGTAAGCAATTACCTCCTGTCTACTTTTGTTTCCTGGTTGAATGAAGAGTATCCGTTTTACGGATGCTCTTTTTTTTGAAAAAAAGATTGCCCCGGGTGGCGACTTGCACATTCAGCGTGGTTTCTCAATTAACAACCCACATAAATACTATCTTGTTATATATATTTAGTAGCAGTAATAGGGCAGTGGATATGTGGATTACTGCCGGCCTTGCCCTAGATAAGTACAAACCAATCCGTTCGGCCGCTATATGTAGGGGTAGGCACTGTTTCGCGCTTGTGGACAAAAATGAGGATAGATCGGGATGAGCACCGGGTACAAAAGAATGGACCCGACGGAAACCAAAAGGCCGAGTCTTTCTGCGGACCAAGCGGCTGTTTGTGTGAGGACAAGATGTAGGGGCTGCCGGTAGAGAGAGTCCTGCTATTGGGCATTATGGCGCAGATGGTCGCGGGGGAAAGACAAAACCGACGACAAACCACATGTGTGACTTATCCACACCTGGTGGCAATTATCCACAGATACGAGGGACTTATCCACAGTTTTTAGGGTATGAGGGCAGTTTGTCAGGCAAACTCTTGATACAGCTTTTCTCGGAGACTTATCAGATCTCGCCGCAAGGAGTCTTTCTGCTCGATTTCTTTGGCGATCTTCTGGTTACCGTGCATGATGGTGCTGTGGTCCCTGCCACCCAGGGCATAGCCGATCTCGGGCAAGGAAGCCGTTGTCTCTTCTCTGGCCAAATACATAGCTATCTGGCGCGGGACGGTGAACTCTTTCTTTCGGCTGCTGCCGGTCAGCTCGTCTTGACTGATGCCGTAATAGTGGGATACGGTCTTGATGATATCAGGGACGGTGATGTGCGTTCTGCGTTCCACCAATGTGCTCAAGGTGTGCCGCGCCAGGTCTTCGGTGATCGGTTCGTGGGTGAGTGTTGATTGAGCGATGACGCGGTTGAGTGCCCCCTCCAATTCACGGATGTTGTTCTGCATCTCGCGGGCAATCAGGTACATGACTTCGTCGGGCACCAACGCATTGCGCGATTCCGCTTTCATGCGCAGGATGGCCAGCCGTGTCTCCAGATCAGGCGGTTGGACGTCGGCAGTCAGTCCCCATTGGAACCGGGAGGCGAGACGCTCCTCCAGCGTGGGGATCGACTGCGGAGGACGATCCGACGATATCAGAATTTGGCGACCGGATGAGTGCAGGGCGTTGAAAGTATGGAAGAATTCTTCTTGCGTGCGCTCTTTGCCGGCAATGAACTGGATGTCATCAATTAGGAGAACATCGGCGTTGCGATAACAATCACGAAAATCTTCGGTGGACTTGGTGCGAATCGAATTGATAAGATCGTTGGTGAAAGTCTCAGAAGAGACGTACAGCACCCGTAGTCCTCTGTGTCGCGCGTGATTCCCAATTGCCTGCAGCAGGTGGGTTTTACCCAGACCAACACCGCCGTACAGAAACAGCGGATTATAGGCTTTGGCCGGGTTCTCGGCTACGGCCAGGGATGCAGCATGGGCCAGGCGATTCGACGCGCCCACCACGAACTTGTCAAAGGTATACTCCGGGTTGAATTCGACTCGGGATCGATCTGCGAAGTAGTTGTTGGAAGAGGAATCTTGCACTTCGAAGAACTGGTCGTCTCTCTCCACTGGCTTCAGCACCTCCACATTTTCCCTTGCCGACAAAGATTTCGGCTGCACGACGAACTTCACTTCCACGGAGCGATCGACGATTCCGACCAGTGTTCTTTTGATTGTGCTCAGCAGGCGGTTTTCTAACCAGTCCTTGGCATAGCCATTCTGGACCCCGACGATGAACTCGCCATCCTCGTATGCAACCACTCGTGTTTGCTTCACCCAGGTGTCGAACGTTGCTTTCGTCATTTGGAGTTGTAGCTCGCCGAGTGCTGCTTGCCAGATCGCTTCTGCCTTCGCCATAAGTGTTGTTCTCCCACGAATCTAAAGAGTACATAAATCGGGCCGAGTGTGACCATATAGATAGATAGAGACAAATTCAGCCTAAAAACCTGTCGCAAAAAAACTATTCAGTTGAGGAAAAATTGATCGTTTGTTAGTGACCGACGGACTGCTAGTGGAAACACAGAATTGGCTAGGGCGACAAAAGCCAGGATAAAGATGACTCGTGTGCCCCAAGCAATGGTTCAACAAGTGGCTTGGTAAAAAGGCGCTGCTTCCGGCCCGCCCCGCAGTGGCGCCCAAGGAGACCGGAGGCTGCAACTCAGCTGGCGAGGGAGGACCCGCCGGGACATGCTTCCTGAGGCATTGCAACCTTTGAGACAACTTGCTTATCTGAGGCTGTTAATGGATTACGTGCTTCCGGACTTCATTCTATCACACAGCCAATACGGTCGTCAATAGGCTTTGCCCCAATTCTTGGCCTGAAATCAAAGATGGCAGCTGGACTTTAAGGTAGAGAGGCTAAATCACGATTCCTTGCCCCACATGTTGGGGGTCAGCACGGGCTCGGGTGCTAATCCTGGGTCCGTTGCCGTGGGACAGCTTCCAGCCGGGTAACTCGCCGGGGCTAGTTTTAAGGTGCTTATGTAAAAAAGGACGTAGGGCTTACATGGGGTGGTGCCTGGACACCCAGGGACACCGAGTCTTGATGATCGCACTAACCGGTGCCGTCCGGCTTCACGTAGGCCAACGCTTCATTCAGGTCGGAGTTCATAACAATCTCCAACAAGCGCCCACCGGTTGCCCTGGAGACATCGATGACTTTGACGTATTCGCTGGTCTGTTCCCCCGGCAAGATATCTAACAGGACGTTGGGCGTGTTCTCCAGGAAGGGCTTATTGAAGACCGAGTTTGGCTCGTGTGGATAGAGTGCCAACGGGTAAATGCCCGATTCGACCAGGTCCTGGAAGAAGTGTGTGCCATATGATACCTCTGGCGTCTCCCCGTCCTTTTCCATTGCGATTTCGACCAATGCCCGGGTATTATAGATGTCGGCGTATGTCACCTTGACGCCCAGGTCGATGTTTGAACTGCCCCAACGGCCCGGCCCCAACAAAATGAAACGCTCTCCCTCCAGCCGCTTGTTGAGGCGGCCAATTGTGCGTGCCACCTCGTGTTTCTTGGCGAGCTCCGGAATGGCACTATATTTTCTTGGGTCGACGTAGATCAGGTAACGTATGTCGGTCACGACGCCTTGTGGCACAACTTTGTGGATGCTGAAAACCTGGTCGTCTTCTGGGACGTCCTGTGGTAATGGCGGTCCCTGTCCCCATTCCTGGCTGGTCAAAGGACGACATTGCAGCAGGTGTATTAGGTACTGCGGCTGGCGCCGGTCCCCGCCGATCTCGATAGCAAACTCCATGTCTATTGGCAGCTGATAATAGGCTTCCAAGGTCTGGAGAATTTGTTTCATCTGGGTCATTAGCCGCGTATCCTTGACCAGCCCATCAAAAGTCAGGACGAGGGACTCTGGGGCCAAGTTGGCGCCAAGGGAAAAGATGGGTTGGATGTAATCACCCTTGTCCTCAGATGCCAACATCCGGATACCCGGGTAATCGGCGGAAATCACCTTTGCGACGGGCTGCGTCGAGAATCGATTGGCGGAAACATCGATGACGTCGACGTAATGTTGAGAATACTTTTTGATCTCTTGAATGCCTTTTTCGGGCCGCATTTGAGGATGGCTAAGGGCGACCATACGCGGGTAGTCATTGGAAACGCGGTCGACGGCGCGGGTGCCAATGCCCCATACCAGGCGCAAGAAACCGTCCTCGCGACGCATTTTGTGGCTCCAGCAGTAAGGGTTGCGGCTGAAAGCGACGCCGGCGACGCTGGGGAAATAATAGTCGTTGAAGTGATGACCAACCACTTTCTGTATCAGAATGGCCATACGTTCATCGTAGTCGATGAATCCCTTGTGTTGTCGATACAGCAGCGCATTCGGATTGTAGACGCTGGCGTAGATACGTTTGATGGCTGCTTCAGCCTCCGCCAGATTCTGGTCGAGGGTCCCTTGATTCGGGCAGAAGTAGCTGTCATATTTGCCTGCGAAGGCGCTGCCAAAGTTATCTTCCAGCAGGCTGGAAGAGCGCAAAATGATGGGCGCATTTCCCATTTTCTCGAGCAATTCGCGCAGTTGGCTTCTGACGGTTTCCGGCAAATTGCCGGCGGTCACAGCTTCCATAAGTTGCGGATATTCAGCCAGAATTTGTTCGGCCGACTTGTATTTTTGATTGTGGAAATCGTGGAAGTCGTTGATGTCGTGGAAATCGTAAAACACGTCTGCGCCAACGAAATAGGAATCGGGGATGACCAGAGGAAAAGGCATCTCTATCTCCCCTTGCTCCTCGGCGTAGCGCAGGATTTTGTGCGCCAGCATCAACCCGGCTGCTTTGCCGCCGATCCGGCCACGACCAATGCGGCTGCTGCGAATATCTCGGAGGTAGCTGATCGAAAAGAACTTCTTGGCAATGCCGACGAAGGCCAATTGGTCACTGATCATGCCTTTTATCAGGACCACCAATATCTCCTGCAAATTGTGATGGATCGCAGCCTTCTCTTCGGGCGAATAGCTCTCGTATTCTTCGCCTTTGGCAAACAGAATGTCCCAAGGAGCCAGTTCGGCATTGAAAGGAATGACGACCTCCCAGCTCTTGGTTTCCCTCTGGCCGGTAAGTGATTTGACGATCTCGACGAACAGGGTGTGGGGAAGGTTATAGGCGAAGTAGAAGTCGGTCAGGTTGTCTCGAATGCGTTGGACACGCTCTTCCCAAATCTCAGGTGGCTCCTGTTCAGCGGGCGAATCGACGCCCTCCAGGTGCTGTGACTCGACAGCCTTTTCCAGGACCTCGCGCTCGAACAGCTCCCGATCGATAACGTGGCGATTGAACATCTCCTGGCGCATACACTGACGGATGCGTTTGCCGAGTATGGGATAGCGGGAGATCTCCAGGTGAAGCTCTAGAACCTTGGGTGCTTGCATAGTTGGCGTCCTCTTGCTAATCTTATTCCTGGGAGTATATTAAGATATGCATCGAACGGCGTCAAACGCTGGAGACGGATGGCAGTATCGTCGGTGCTGGCGCTGCCCAAGGCCGAAGGCCGGGTTGACGGGCAGATCCACCATTTGATAGGTTGTGTCTACCGGATAAATCCAAGCCGGAGAATCACAATGGATAGGAGGGGGCGGCCATGTCTTTGTCCGAAGAACGAATGCAGGTTCTGAAAATGGTAGAGGCCGGAACCATTTCCGCTGACGAGGGCGCCAGACTACTGGCGGCAATGGAAGAACGCACTGCCTTTGAGCCGGTGTCAGATTCAAGCAGCAAGCCGCGTTGGATGCACGTTCTGGTAAAAGATTTGACGACCGGCAACCCGAAAGTGAATGTGAAAATCCCGATTGGACTGGTAGGGGTTGGCATAAAGATGGGCGCCCAGTTCATCCCGGGCACTCAAGGCGTGGACATGCAGGGCATAGTCGATGCGGTGAAGGAAGGGATTGACGGCAAAGTCACCGAAGTCGAAGACCTCGAAAGCAACGAACTGGTCGAGATTTATATCGAGTGACCTGGGCCGGCCGTCTCTATGGATAATAATCCTGCAGGATGGACCCACCAATGAACTCTCGCAAAATCGAGTTGTCGGGTATCAAATCCGGTGGCACCGGGTTGAACCATTCCAGCAGAGACAACAGCCGTTTGGCTTCGATTCGCTCGCGACTACGCGGTTTTGTTTGCAGCAAAAGCGATTCTGCAAAAGGTTTGAGGACCGCCAATTCGTAAATGAGGGCAGAATTGAACATTACGTCGGCGTTTTCCTGGTATGGAAATATCCACTTCTTTTCCCCTCGGCGCACACTTTCCCATCGCTTGAGCGTTTCACTGGCTGCGTAACCCCTGAAGGTAGCGTCTCGGACAATACGCCGGATGAGGCGTGTGTCTGTGGTTGGTACACGGTTGTGCTGGTCGATGTTTAGCTGCGTGAGCGCGGATACGTAGATTCGATAGATGCGCTCCGGCGGGATATCGCGCGCCAGTTCGGGATTCATGCCGTGGATGCCTTCAACGATAATGATGTGGTCCTTGCCAATATGAATCGTGTTACCGGGCTCCCGCCTCCCGGTTAAGAAATTGAATCGCGGCAGGGTGACCTCTTCCCCATCCAACAACTTGGTCAGAACCGTATTGAATAGCGACAAATCCATCGCATGAAGCGATTCGAAGTCAAAATCCCCTTTTTCGTCCCGCGGCGTATCTTCGCGATTGACCAAAAAATCATCCAGGCCAATGGTGACCGGGTGAATACCGTTTACCAACATCTGGATGGACAGCCGCTTGGAAAAGGTTGTTTTTCCGGATGAAGACGGCCCGGCGATAAACACGAGCCGTATTTTATGATGCTGCGCGGCAATATCAGAGGCCATACGGGCAATCCGTTGTTCGTGCAACGCTTCTGACACCAGGATGACTTCGCGCATCCGGCCCGCTTCTTTGGCCTCATTCAACGCCCCCACGCTGGGGACGCCCATGACGTCCATCCACTCGTTGTATTCATTGAAGACAGCAACCAATTTGGGGTATTCCACCGGTTGCTGAATGACAGTGGGCAATTCGCGTCGCGGATATTGCAGGACGAACCCGGGCCCGTAAAGACTCAGGGCAAACAGTAACAGGTAACCGGTGGAAGGGACCATGTATCCGTGGTAGTAATCTTGACCGGTATCCAACGTGTATAGAGTCAGGTAGTCCTTCTTGCGGTGCTTGAGCAGGTTGACCTTGTCGGTGTAGCCTTTGGATTCGAAATGGCGCAGTGCTTCCTCAATGGGGACACGCTCTTTGCCAATGGGTATGTCCCGGTTGACCATCTGGCGCATACGGGCCTCGATTTTATCCAGGTCTTCCTGGCTCAGGGGGGGGCGACCGGACACTGTGCAGTAATAGCCGCCGAAGTTCAGGCCATAATGAACCGTGATGTTGGCTTCGGGAAATAGTTGCTCCGTAGCGGTGATCATCAGGAAGGCCAAAGAGCGATTGTATATCCGTGTGCCGTCGCTGTCAGCCAAAGTAATGGGCCGAACCTCAGAATCGGCCACGATGTGGTAAGTCAATTCTCGGAGCTCGCCGTTGATGTGTGCGGCTACGATAGGCGCCGGGACCTCAAGCGGAATTGCCTTGAAATAGGTTTCCAACGTTGTGCCGATAGGCGCTTCGAAAATTCGGCCATCGGGTAATTGAATCTGCGCCGTCTCTCTGGGTTGGGCTTCGCGGATGATCGGTTGGTTTTTCATTGAGGATGAGCCTTATAGGGTCAAATTGGCAATCACGTCCAAATCCAGGCCGGCTTGCTGGCCGGCAGCGTAGTGGTAATAGCCGGCTGCACCGATCATCGCGGCATTGTCGGTACACAGAACCAGCGGGGGAACGCGCACCGGGCGCGTGGACAAACGCTTCATTTCTCTGCGCAACATGGCATTGGCGCTGACTCCTCCGGCGATAAGGATTTCGGCAACGTCAAAATGTTCGGCTGCGGCACACGTCTTTTCGACGAGTACATCGACGACCGCTTTTTGAAAACTGGCCGCTAAATCGGCGACCGGCAAAGACAGCAGAGGAAGCTGTGAATCGAGGGTGTCGGCGGGCGACTGGACCTTGTCTGTATAGCGCTGTACCACGCGCAAAACCGCCGTCTTCAAACCGGAAAAGCTGAAATCAAATCCACCTTTCAGTCGCGCCCGGGGCAGATCGAATGCCTCCGCATTGCCCCTTTCGGCTGCCTGCTGCACGGATGGGCCACCGGGATAGGACAGTCCCATCATACGTGCTGCTTTGTCGAACGCTTCCCCCGCGGCATCGTCCAGAGTCTTGCCGACGACTTCATAGTCCTGGTGCCCTCGGACCACTACCAACTCGGTATGTCCACCGGACACGATCAGGCAAAGTGCCGGAAACTGCGGTTCGTGCCAATCGTGATCGCTGCTAAGCCAATTCGAATACAGGTGACCTTCAAGGTGGTTAACGCCGATGAGCGGGATGCCCAGCGACAGTGACAACCCCTTGGCCGTATTGACTCCCACCAAGAGGCTGCCCGCCAGGCCTGGGCCATAGGTAACAGCGATGGCATCCAAGGCATTCCAACCCGTTCGTGCCTGGATCAAAGAATCCTCGATGACGGGTACGATGGATAGAATATGCTGCCGGGAGGCGACTTCGGGAAATACGCCGCCGTAGCGCCGGTGTATGTCGATCTGCGAGGCGATGACATTCGACCGGATTTGGTGGCCGTCAATAATCACGGCCGCCGCCGTTTCGTCGCACGACGTTTCAATTGCCAGGATTGTGGTCATGAGAGGAGCATACCTTCCATAGAAACAAATCAGGCGAGAGATCTTGCCTGGAAACCCGCCAACATTCGCTAAATGATACCACAGATTGTGATGCCCATCAAACAAATGGAAATCACCTCCTGGATAATACGGACAAGATATCCGTGCTATCATGGATAGGAAGCTAAGCGTTTCCCTTGTTGATAAGCGGCGATTTGGATGATAAACTCAAAGAAGAAAGGGGTGCGCGTCGCATCCTGCGGAGACTTGGGGGGTCAGGGGGCAAAGAAACCGGTGTTTACCTGACAGAATCCCGGTTTTTCGCAAACATGTTATGCAAAGCTATTGCGTAATTCGAAATTCTATTGTATAATGGACATGGCTACATAACATGTGGCCGCGTGCTCGCAACAGTCATATACCGCTCCTTTCCATCTACTAGGCCGATCCCCTTTCTCACTCTGCGGAGACTGGGGAATTTTTGCTTATCATTGGGGTGTATGGGCTCGCTCAACAGAGCCGGAAGGGGCTGAAATTGACAATGTGGATAATTGTGGGTTCTCAGTTGGGGTTGGCTGGGGACGAGGAAACTGAATCCGGGCAGGGTTGGGAAACGATTGTATCCCTCGACGTATGCTATGCGGGCGACGGAGAGGCCTCTGTCTGGCCCACTTGCAAGGAGGAACAAAAATGAAACGTAGTCTTTTATGGTTGATAATGCCCCTGGTGTTGCTGCTGGTGGCCTTGCCGAATGTGGCTGTCGCTTCTCCGCCGGCTGTGGATCCAGGGTGGTTCGCTGAATATTACGCCAACCATGACCTGGCCGGGACACCGGCACTGACCCGATATGAAGCTAATATCGATTATAACTGGGGAGCAGGATCGCCAACGCCAATGCTGCCGGCTGATCAGTTCTCCATCCGCTGGACTCGCACGGTGTATTTCGATGCGGGAACGTACACTATCTGCACCACCGTTGACGACGGGGTGAGGCTGTGGGTGGATGGCCAGTTGTTGATCGACAAATGGATTGTCACCGGCATCCCCTCCACCTATTGCGCCAGCCCTTATCTTACGGCCGGAAACCATACCATCCAGATGGCCTATTTTGAGGATACGGGCAATGCTGTGGCCGAATTGAGCTGGAGTGGACCGGCTCCCACCAACCCGGCTCCGGGTCCAATTCCCTGGCCTCCGTCACCGGCCAATGCCTGGACCGGCGAATATTACGACGATCCCGAGTTGGGTGAGACCACGTCTCCGGCAAAAGCTCCGGTGATGGTGCGTATGGACGTGGACATCAACTTCAACTGGGGAACCAGTTCGCCTTCCGTGGGCCTTCCGGCGGACGAGTTTTCGGTTCGCTGGACCAGGGACATCAGTTTCAATAGTGGGACGTACAACTTCTGCGTTACGGTCGACGACGGGGCGCGGTTGTGGGTGGACGGCGATCTGATCATCGATGAATGGCGCGAGCAGAGTGTGCGTACGTTCTGTGGATCGAAGTATCTGTCGGCCGGCGTCCATACGGTACAACTGGCATATGTGGAGTATCGCGGCAGTGCATCGGTTGTGCTTACCTGGAGCAGCGGATCAGGTCCATTCTACCCGACACCTGTGCCAATCCCGACTCAATATCCCTATCCATATCCGACACAATACCCCTATCCTTACCCCACGTCGCAGCCTGTTTTCGGGTGGCTGGGAGAGTATTACAGCAACATGTACTTCAGCGGATCGCCGACGTTGACGCGAGTCGATCCCGAGGTCAACTTTGATTGGGGGTTGGGTGCACCGGCGCCGGGTATGCCGGTTAACAACTTCTCTGTCAGATGGGTTCAGGACGCCTACTTTGAAAATGGCACGTATACGTTCTATGCCCGGTCAGACGATGGCGTGCGGGTCTACGTTGACGGGGCGATGGTGATCGACGCGTGGTATGACCAGCCGGCCACGACGCACACCGGGTTCAAATCGCTGAACGCCGGCACGCACCAGATCAGAGTCGAGTACTACGAGGACCTGGAATATGCCTCGATACAGGTATGGTGGGTCAGGGGCAATGTGCCCCCGCCGCCACCACCACCGGGACCAACCCCTATGCCGCCTTACCCGCCCACGCCATGTCCGCCTGTTCCGCCTGTTCCGCCCGGACCGGCCGTAGAAGTGGTTGTGGATAACACGGATCCTGGTTTCATCTGGGGCGGGCCTGTGAGTTCTCGCAACTTCGCCTACGTTGGGGTTGGCGGCAACATGTACTGGACCTATAACAGCAACACCGATCCCATTAACTACGGCAAGTGGATTCCGCGGCTGTATTCGCCGGGTTATTACGAGGTGTTTGCCTTCATCCCGAGAGAATATGCGACTAGCACAAATGTTCGGTATCGAGTCATTCACGGCTATGGCGAACGCAATGACCGGGTTGTCAACCAGTGGATGTACAGTGATCAATGGGTCAGTCTCGGCACGTATTACTTCACTGCTTCGCAGAATGAATTTGTGCTGACGTATGACAACACGCGCGAGTACTATGGAACGAGAATGATTGCCTACGATGCGGTGAAATTTGTTCCGCGGTGGTAGCTAAATTTCGACGATTGAGTAGTTGAGAAAGAGGCCCCCTCGATCGAGGGGGCCTCTTCATATCTTCCTAAGTTTGTGGTTGGGCCCTCTTTCGCCTGCTGGACATTAATCGATAGCTGTCACGATCTCGATCCCGTTCAGCATCATGTGATACAGGAATATCAGATGAAGTAAGTCTCCGTCGTGAGGGGTGGCTCCAATCTCCAATGCCGTCTTTACCGGCATATCATAGGTGGCGACGCAGTTGGCCGGCACAATCACTCGCGCTTGGCGGTGAAAGGCATTGGCGCGGGCACGTACGTGCATGGCCAGTAAATAGACACACAGGTCGGTACAGTCGCCGACGACCAAAAAAGTGGTCACGTCCGGATGGTCGTCAAGCCAGAGACCAAGGTCTGTGCCGATAGCCGAATCAAGACTGTTCTTGGGCAGCGTGATATACAGGTCGGAAAAGGACAAGGCCAGCAGGTCGGCCACGGTCTCGCTCTCCGGCGAGCCTTGCACGCAGTGCGGCGGGTAGCTGGCAAACTCTAAGGCATTCGGAATGTGCGTATCCTGCGGCAGGAGGAAGTGACGAACGCCGGCGGCATAGGCGCGCTCGAACAGGGAGACAATGGGAGCGATAATACCCGCCACCCGCGAGCTGG
>CAZHBM010000070.1:0-734 GCA_964529945.1 uncultured Anaerolineales bacterium
AGCGGACGGTGTAGTAAGAGGTCGATGGCGCGCCTCCCCCATCCCAATAGCCGCTAGATGGAATCCACAACGTCTGTCCGGCATAGATGTAATTGCAGTTTGCCAATGCGTTGGCCGAGCAAATGGCGTAGGCATTGACCCCATACTTCCAGCCGATACTGGATAAACTCTCTCCATACCAAACCGTGTGCCAGGAACCACCCCCCACAGGAGGAGCAGCCAGACTCACGGGCACCAATGCCATCTGCAGCAGTAACACTAACCCTAGAACTAAAAGCACTTTCTTGCTCATCGGTCACTACCCTCCTTAAAGTTTGGGCAGTCAGTGCTTGTCGGCGCCAACTGCACTTGTGAAGATCGCGGCTTCGGCGCCGTCCACCCACGTAAACGTACCTATACACAGACTTATAGATATTATACCCATAATCTCCACAATTTGCAAGCTATAATTGACATAACATGCGGCCGGTGGTTGTCCATCCGGTCCAGCCTTGTACTCCGCCGCAGAGACGCTATAATCTCTGTCAGGTGCAGACACCACCGGGCCGGTGAAAGGCGTTCGTGAATCGTACGAGGGTGAGATGGAAATGCAATTGCAGACCGGTATACTCCGGCTGGCATTTCGACTGCTGTACAATGAATTGGCGTTTAGTTATGATGCGGTGGCCTGGTTGGTGTCTTTGGGGCAGTGGCCGGCCTGGTCAACTATCGCAATTGTCAATAATTTATTGTAC
>CAZHBM010000070.1:744-12381 GCA_964529945.1 uncultured Anaerolineales bacterium
GGGCAGTGGCCGGCCTGGCGCCGGGCGGTAATCCCTTACCTGAAATCTGGGATGACGCTTGATTTGGCTCACGGAACCGGCGGCTTGATGGCCGACTTCTACGCCAGGAATCTGCCGGTCACCGGTCTGGACCTGTCGCCGGCCATGGGCCGTTTGGCTCGTCGCCGTCTGCGCAGCCACGGTTTTTGTCCGCGCCTGGTTCGGGGCCGGGCGCAAAGTCTGCCCTTGGCCGATTCAAGCCTTTCAAACGTCGTGGCGACGTTCCCGACCGAGTTCATATTGTCCGTCGAAACGCTGTCCGAGGTAGCCAGGGTCATTCGTCCCGGCGGGCGGTTCTTGATCGTTCTACAGGGCTATCTCAAAGGACCGTACGTTGTGCGCTGCCTGATCGAGCGGGCTTACCAGGTGACAGGCCAGCGTTATTTTCCCGGTGCGCGTTTTGAGAATCGTCTCGAGCAGGCCGGCTTTGCGGTGTCTGCTGAAGAGGTGAGTGTCGAGGGCGCCGACGCCTTTGTGGTCGTCGCCGTGCGTCGTTGACCCTTGGAGAGCCTGCACGGGTGAGGATGGGGTAACCTTGAGCGAAAAGTCACAGCCGGCAAAGAGAAGATTGGTTTGGATCGGCCTGGGTTTCACCGTTTTGTGGGCCGCCGGAACGCTCTTGTCGGCTTGCCGCGGGTTGGCACCGGAAACACCTGCCCTGACAAATGGTGCGCCCGATTCGTCGCCCCGGTCCGTCGCCGGTATACCAACACCGGGAACGGACATTTTGGCCGGCGACCAGGCGAATGAGGACCGTTTGGCGTTGCGCCTGGCTTATGCTTCCGATCGGGCGGGCAACGGCGACATCTTCGTAACCACGTCCGGAAGTGAGTCCCCGATCAACCTGACGGACAACCCCGATGGTGACTGGGACCCGGCCTGGTCGCCGGTGTGTGCCGACGATTGGGCCAATTGTCGCATCGCCTTCACCAGCCATCGCAGCGGGGACAGTGAAATCTGGACCATGGACGTCAATGGCCGCAATTTGTCCAACATTACCCGGCATCCGGCCTGGGACTATTGGCCGGCCTGGTCTCCGGACGGGCAGTCGATCGTGTTCGTGTCCGAACGCGACGGCGACCAGGAGCTCTTCGTCCAGCCGGTCGGCGGCGATCAGGCCGTGCAGTTGACCTTCAACCAGGAGAGCGACCGCTTGCCGACCTGGGCGCCGGACGGCCGGCGAATAGCCTTTGCTGCAGTCCGCAACGGTATCGAGGAGATTCACATCATCACCGTCGACGGCCTTGACGAAAGGGCGGTTACAGCCTGGCCGTTGAAAGCTTCCGCCCCGGCCTGGTCGCCGGACGGCAGCCAGATCGCCTTCATCGGCTGGGATGAGGACAATCACCCGGGGATATACCTGCTTGACCCGGCCACCGAACAGACTGAACGGCTTTGGCAAAGCCCGGACTGGATCGGCTCGTTGTCCTGGGCCGACTGTCCGGGCCAGGATTGGCTGCTCTTTGCCGCCTGGCAGGCCGGCAATCACGACGTTTACGCGTTGCCGCTGTCGGGGGCGGACCCGCTGCGTTTGACTTTCAACGCCGCCTGGGAAGATGCTCCGGCTTTGTTTCCCTATTGCCCCGACGCCACGACAAAAAAATGGTCGGCCCTGGCCGAAGCGCAGGCTCAGCCCGGGTTGCCACCGGCTGCCGGCCGGCTGGTTCGCGGCGCCAACGTAGCCGACTTGGGCGATGTCTACTTGTTACGGGAAGTGAACTTCGAGTGGGCCAAGGGCTACGTCAATTGGGAGACGGTCGAGCCGGAAGCCGGTCAGTATCGTTGGGCCGACCCCGACAACACGGTCACAGCTTTTGAAAGCCGCGGCCTGAACGTCCTCTTGAGGGTGCACGGCACCCCGCCTTGGGCGCGGCCGGAAGGAACCTTCTTGAGCTACCCCCCACAGGACGTGAATGATTTTGGCCGCTTTATGGAAGCCCTGGCCGGTCGCTACCGTGGCCGGGTGGCAGCCTACGAGATCTGGAACGAGCCCAATCTGAGTTACGAGTGGGGCTATTTGGCGCCGGATCCGGACAAGTACGCTGCATTATTGCGGGCCGCTTATTTGGCGGTCAAAAAGGCCGACCCGGATGCGCTGGTCATCAGTGGCGGATTGGCCACCACCGGGGACGGGTCTGACACCGCTATGGGGGATCTGGTCTTCCTGGAGCGATTGTATGCCGCCGGTGCAGGCGGCTACTTCGACGCTTTGGGCAGCCATCCTTACGCCTACGGTCACGCGCCGGACGAGGAAGACCCCTGGGGACTCAGCCTGTCGCGCGTGAGCCAGCAACGTCAAGTCATGCTCAGTTATGGGGACGAATCGACGCCCATCTGGATCACCGAGTTGGGTTGGGTGCTGGCCACCAGTTGGGACCTGGAGGAGCACGAGTCGATCGGCGTCTCGGAACTGGAGCAGGCCCGGTACCTGGTCCGCGCCTACCAGAAAGTGGCCACGGAGTGGCCATACGTGGATGCCGTCTTCGTGTTCAACCTAGATTTTGCCAGCGTTCCCTGGTATACTGCCTCAGAACCGATGCGCTGGTATGCCATACTCAATCCGGACGGCACACCGCGGCCGGCCTACACCCAGTTGAGACTGAGTGGCGATAACAAAGTGGATTAACCGGCGGCCAAGTCACGCCGGCCGGACGACCGGGCAAGACAACCCTGATCACTGGCCGGCAGGCGTTTTTGATTGGGGGCTGAGGCAGGCAAACAATGAAGATTGGCGTGATCAGTGATACCCATATGGTGACCGGTAAGCTTCCACAGGCTGTTGTGGAGGCTTTTCAAGGCGTGGATAGGATTCTGCACGCAGGCGACTTGGTTACACTGAGCGTTGTCGACAGCCTGGAAGCGATCGCCCCGGTGACGGCTGTTTGCGGCAACATGGATATGCCTGGTGTCCGGGTGAAATTGCCACTCAGGTCCGTAATCGAGGTCGATGGGCACCGGATAGGTCTAATTCACGGCCACCATGTGCCCCATCCCGGGCAAGTGCTCAAACCGCCTGAATATTTTGTCGCCATAGACCGCTACCTGCTGACAGCCTTTCAGGAAGAGGTTGACTGCATTGTGTATGGGCATACGCATTATGCCTGCCATGAGTTGGTCGCCGGCGTGCACATTCTCAATCCCGGTTCTCCGACCCACGGCAAGGACGGCCGGCTGACGGTAGCCGTTCTCGACTTGAATGGGCCGGACATGGTCGCCGAAATCGTGGATTTGGCCTGAGCCCGGCGGGTTCTTGTCACACAATGTTTTAAGCAACGTATAGAATCAGGTAGTCTTTTCATTTCTTGTCAATGGAGGACCTTCCACTCACAAGAAATGAAAAACATTAGACCGGCCGCCGGTTCACATGGCCGTCTACCGAAAAGACGGGACACACCTGACAAACAGACTAATCTTGAGCAATATTCTCAGAAAGAGTACAATGTAGCGGTTTATGTTTGTGGCAGGAGGCGTGCAGCCACCGGGCCCCACAATTCCATATACGTTATATAGAGGTGTTTTTGACGTGACCCAAAAGACGCACACTTGTGGAGAACTTTCGCCAGAACACGTGGGACAGACAGTAGCCCTGGCTGGTTGGGTACACCGCCGCCGCGATCACGGTGGCCTGATTTTCGTCGACCTCCGCGACCGGTGGGGGATCACCCAGGTGGTCTTCAATCCCGACGTCTCAACTCCCGAGACTCACGCCGCCGCCGGCGGCTTGCGCTCGGAATACGTGATCAGGGTGACGGGGGTTGTGAACCGGCGCCCCGAGGGGTTGGAGAACCCCGATCTGGCAACCGGTGACATTGAGGTGGCGGTCACAGATTTGGATATCCTGAACACGGCCAAGACGCCGCCGTTCTACATCAACGAGGACACCCCGGTCGACGAGGCGTTGCGCCTGCGCTATCGCTATCTGGACCTGCGGCGGCGGCGTATGACGAACAACCTGGTGTTGCGCCACAAGGTGGTCAAGTTCATCCGCGATTTCCTGTCTGGCGAAGGCTTCGTGGAGATCGAGACGCCCATTCTTTTCAAGAGCACCCCCGAAGGGGCGCGTGACTTCCTGGTTCCCAGCCGGGTCCATCCCGGCAGCTTCTACGCATTGCCGCAGAGCCCCCAGCAACTGAAACAATTGCTGATGGTGGCCGGCTACGAGAAGTATTTTCAGATCGCCCGGTGTTTCCGCGATGAGGACCAGCGCGGCGATCGACAACCCGAGTTCACCCAGCTTGATATGGAGATGAGCTTTGTCGACCGTGAGGACATTATGGGCATCATCGAACGTCTCTACACGGCTATTGTGGAGCAGATCTCGGACAAAACGTTGATGTTCAAGCCCTTTGTCCGCATCGCCTACGATGAGGCAATGCGGCGGTTTGGCACCGATCGCCCCGACCTGCGTTTCGGAATGGAGCTCGTAGATGTTTCGACGCTGGTAGGCGGGTTCGATTTTCGAGTCTTTGCCCAGACTGTGGCCGATGGCGGCCTGGTGAAGGGTTTTAGGGCTCCCGGTTGCAGCGATTATAGCCGCAAGCAGATCGACGAATTGACTGAAGTGGTCAGGAATTTCGGCGCCGGCGGCCTGGCCTGGATGGCGGTCGGCCAGGATGGTCGGGTCAGGTCCTCATTTGCCAAGTTTCTGACCGACGAGCAGACTCAGAGTTTGTTGCGCCAGATGGAGGCCGAAGCGGGTGATTTGCTCCTGTTCGTGGCCGACAAGCCGGCGGTATGCAACGAAGCGTTGGCCCGCTTGCGCGTGCACATGGGCGAGGTGCTCGGCCTGCGTGATCCCAATCTCTTGGCGCTGTGTTGGGTCATTGATTTTCCGTTTGTACTCTGGAACGAAGAAGAACAGCGTTGGGATCCCAGCCACCATCTATTCACCGCACCGCTGGACGAGGATATCCCGCTGTTGGATACCGCCCCGGGTGAAGCGCGTGGCAAGCAGTATGACCTGGTGTGTAACGGATACGAGATCGCCGGCGGCAGCATCAGGGTGCACCGGCGCGACATCCAGGAGAAGATCTTTGCGCTGATCGGCTTGAGCGTGGAAGAGGCACGGCAGCAGTTCGGCCACATGTTGGAGGCTTTCGAATATGGGACGCCGCCCCACGGAGGCATTGCGCCCGGCATCGACCGGTTTGTGATGCTCCTGGCCGGTGAACCCAACATCCGCGAGGTGATCGCCTTCCCGAAAACCCAGAGTGCCACCGACCTCATGGCCGGTGCGCCGTCGCCTGTGTCGGCCCAGCAACTAAAGGAGCTGAAGCTAAAGCTCGACCTGTAGAGCCGGATTGAGGTGTGTCCCAAAACTATTGTGGGGGAAATTGGACCGAGCCAAGGCCTGGCTGTCAAGTAGGTTCATGAGGGACCGCTCACATAATGTTTTTAGAAGCGCATAGAATCAGGTAGTACTAATTATTTCTTGTGGGTGGAAGACCTTCCACCCACAAGAAATACAAAGAGATAGAACCGGCCATCGACTCATATTGACCATCTACCAAGAAAATGAGGCACATCCCAGATTGGACCCGGTTTGTTTTTTTTGCGGAGTTGTGTTAGTATAATTGTGGCCCTGCCGTGTACGTGATGCGCCATGCGTTATGAGCCAACAGTTGTAACTTTGGAAGCCGGTTCCGTGGTGGGGATGCGGTAGCCTGCTCTAGGGCAAGGCAAAGCCATCAGGTAGGTTTCCACCTGCGAAAGCAGACTCAATAATGCTGGTCGGACACACGGCATGGCGGGGTACTTTTGAGGTATTAACGGCTGCCCTGAGGGGATAGCCGTTTTTGTATTTTCTCCGGCTGTGGTGGCACTTGGCGATAGCGTTGTTGCCTTTTGTCGACCTGGGAACAGCGGCGAAGAAGGTTTTGTCTAGACGCGGTTGCGGAACCGGATACCTACCACGGCTCCGCCGTCATTGAAATACCGGAGACGCCCACCCAAATCGCGCAAAACGATGTTTTTTACCACCTGCAGGCCTGCGCCGTATTTGCCCAGTTTGATGACCTGGTCGGGATAGCCCGGACCGTCGTCCCTGAATACCAGCCCGATTCGGTCACGCTCCAGATTGATTGCGATGCTCACTTTGCGTTCTTCCCCGTGCGCGACGGCGTGTTGTCCCGTATTGGTGGTCAATTCGTTGATTACCAACGCCAGGTATAGCGATTGATCCGGCGTGACCCGCACGGGCGATGGCTCTACTTCCACCTTAACCAGTTTGGTCAGAGACGCCGCTTGCAGGGCCGCGTGGGCGATGGTTCTGGCCAGTTCGCTCAACTCCAACGGAGTCCATCCTGAGGCGGTCAGCATACGATGGACGGTGGTCAATCCCTGTAGGGGAACCGCCAGGTCGCGGATGATGGCTTCGTAGTAGGGCTTCCGGGTCGCGTCGGCCTGGTGCAGTTCGGCTTGCAGCAGGCTGATGATGATAGTCAAATTGTTTTTTACCTGCCGATTCACTTCCTGGAGCAGATAACCCTTGGTTTCACCATCGCGGATGGCCTGGGCGTGCAGTCGGGCGTGTTCGATGGCTACCGCCAGCGATAGGACCACCTGGCGCACAATCTCAGTATGGTCGTGCGAAAAGAAGTCCGGGCTGTCGGCGTACATAAGCAGGAAACCGGTTTCCTGTGCTTTGCTGATGATCGGCACGCTGATATACGCCCGCGCGCCCTGGTCTTTCATTCTGGTTTCCAACTGGCAAGGTTCGGACCTGGCCAACAAATCCGGGACCAGGCGTGTTTCCTGGAGGAAGCGTCGATTGACCGTCCCCAGTTTGTATTCGTGTTGTCCGGGCAGTTGGGCCATTCCTTGCCCGTCCTGGCCGGCACCCCCAACCTGGGTGGCCAGGGCTCTCAGCGAGCCGGCGGTTGCGTCCAATTCGAAAACGGCGGCGTAAGAATAGGGGATGAGATCATACATGCGGTGCAGCGCAGCCTGGGCAATCGCTTCGGGCGACTGCAGCCCCAGAATGGCTTTGAGGATCTCGTATTGCGTCTGCAACCGCTGCACGTACGTCTGCAGGCCTTGCTCGGCCTGCGAGTGCTCCAATATTTCTTGTTGGAGCTTGTCGTTGAGCTGGGCCAGGTCGGCGGTACGTTCGGCAACCAACTCTTCCAGGTGGTCGCGATGACGCGCTAGTTCCAGCTCGGCTCGCCGTCGGTCGGTGATATCGCGCCCGATGCCGATGATGCCGATGATCTTTCCCTTCTGATTGCGCAGGGGCACCTTGGTAGTGCTCAACCACCGTTCCTGCCCGGCTGCGTCGCGTGTCGGCTCCTCCTGGTTGACGACCGGTTGTCCCGATTGAATAATCTGCTGTTCGTCGGTGGCGTAGCGGTTGGCCAAACCGTGAGGGAAGAAATCAAAGTCTGTCTTGCCCAGCAAATCTTCCGGCCTGTCCGCCCCCATTAACGCGGCTACGGCCTTGTTGCCCATAATGAACCGGCTGCGCCTGTCCTTGACGTATATCACGTCCGGCAGCGTGTCCAGGAGAGTCCTGAGCAGAGGCGTCTCAATCGAGCGCTGCCCGTCGGCCAGGACCGTCGTGGGTGGGGCCTCTTGCTGATCGAAACGATCGATCTGCCGGCCGATTTCCAATAGTTTGGCAATCAGTTGCTCGCGAGTCTTGTCCTCATCGGACATTGTGCGTTCTCCCGTGTCCGGTTTGTTCAAGGGACTTGTCTCGGTGTTGTGGCTAAGAGCTGCAGTGTTCCTCACTTGCCGGATACTGAACGTATCTCTTGGGTGGCGATCTCCCATTTGGAAAAGGAGACGATCGGATAGCAGCCGGAAAACAGGCGATGCTCGGGTCGCAAACCTGGATATCTTCCGCGAAAGGGTCAATTGGAAGGGAGGCTTCGGTTTCTCAGGATCAGTTCAAGTTTTGAGGCTACGTCACCAGACCGGCTATCCAAAGACACCGACATTCACGCTTCCCGATTGCACTACTCACGCCGATACCCTGACCTGTGGCTTGGCTGTTATTATAATCACTAATTTGCCATTTCGCCAGCCAGTGCAGGGTCAGAGGTGTGCCTCGTTCCTTTGGCGAATCTGACCGGCAGGCGGGTAGTGGGTTCTTTCTGTTGTCTATGGCTGGGTGACCCTGTGCGCTTGAGGTTTCGCCTTCTGGAGGAAGAACGACGTTTGCAGCCAACAAACGGTCAGCAGGAGAAGGCCGACGAGCGTGAGCCAAATACCCCAGCCTGGCCGGATGCGGCTGCTGTAAGCCGATGAGACGGCCGGCTGCACGAGAAAAAATTGATACAGTGCCGCCACCGTGCCGGCCCACCACAGGAGCGGGGGCAGCCCTGCCAGGAGAGTGGCCTGCAATTGGGGCAGCCAGCGAGAGACGACCACCAGCCCCAGCGAAATCAAGCACCCGGCCGTCTGCAATCGAAATTCAGGTGCCGATAGGACGGCCGGACTCCACACCGGTGGCAATAGCTGGAGCGCCAGTGGGATGGTTGCCGCCAGGGCGAGCCAACGAACCGGGCGCGGGTAATTGAGCCGGCGCGAAGTGGCAATGAAAGGAATGCTGACGGTAATTAGAAATAGAGGTGCCAGGAAAAAGAGCCGTTCAACGGGCAACGCGTTGGCGCGCACCTCGGGCAGAAACTTCACGAATTCGGCCAAATCGGGCGCCGTCAGTGCCAGGGCCGCTGCCGGGCGGCTGACCCAAGGCGCAAAGGTAACACCCCAGGCAGCCAGCAACGTGCCTGCCAACAAGAACCAGCGACATACCTGGCGCACAAACTGTCCGCTGGCGGATCGACCGCTCATTGTCCACTGTCTCCCTGCACGTTGATGGTGGTCAGGTTTATCGAATTGCCCGTGGGAGTCCCGTCTGCACCCAGGATATCCAGCCGCTGGCCGGTATCGGGCAGGTACATCCCCACGCGCAGGTGATAAGTCCCGGCCGGCGTATCGTCGGGGATAGAGATGGCATGGTGGTCGGCTATGATCTGGCCGCTGCGCCAGTCAAAGGTGGGAAAGGTCCAACACACCGGTCGCCCGTCAGCCTGCCCCCACAGGCTGGTACTGCCGTCGGCCGCTTCCTTCTCCAGGTGCACGAACACGTGATAGTCGGCCGTGATGGATTGTGCGGCACGCCAATACAGTGTGACCGCTATCCGGCCGCCGGGATAACTCCGGGACGTGTCCAGGTCGTAGCCCTGCAAATGGACCAGGTTGCCCAAATTGACGTCGAGAGGAAATTCGGCGCGACCGGACCGGGCGAAAGCTTCCGGCCAGGCGGTTTTGTCGAAAGCCGGAGCCAAATCGGCCAGTTTCTGCGTCCCCAAGCCAACCTCCACCGGCTTGAGTTGGTAGATGGTAAGTTGCTTGTCGCTGCCGGTTTCAATTTGTCCGGCCAGCTGGTAATTCTCCTTCACCTGGGCGAAGTTGTTCGGCCAGGCGTCGACCACGGCTTGCGCCTGGAAAAAATACTCCGAATCGTCGCCACAAGCACGCAACGCACCGCGCGTATACCAGGCGGTCACGTCCGGCTCTTCATTGCTGTTGAAATCGCCGGCCAGGCTGCCCTGCAGATAAAGGCTGCCAACGCCTTTCCAGCCGGTGCGATGAACAAAACCAAAAAAGCCGGTCTTGGGCAGGGCCTGATAAGGCGTCCAGTACACATCAGGCCGGCTGCGCGGCCAGTCCTGGCGAAACTCGACCGACTGGCGCAGGTAAGCCGGGTAAAGGTAGCCGCCGAACACCAGCGCCAGGCCGGCCAGCACTGCCGCCGGCCATAACCAGCCCATTCTCCGCTGGTTGCCGGCGGGCAGGGCTGCGGATACGACCAGCGAAAGGGCCAGGCTGGCAATCAGCACCCAGGCCGGCACGATAGTATAGATGTGGGTCAAGGGCACGGCCACCCCAAAGTTGTAGCCCAGGAATGGGACCGCCAACCACAGCACCAGTGCGCGCGCCCCCGCCGGAATGCCTCTGGAGAAGAATACGGCGGCCAGAATAATTGCCAGAGGGGCGAACGCCAGATCGACCTCGCCCACGCGCAGGCTGTGGGGAGCCAGGGCCAACCACAATCCGGCTGCCACCACGACCGCAGTGGCCGGCAGCAACCAGCGCCGTCTCCGGGCCGAATTACGACCGCCGGCGATGGCGTAGCCGCAGAAACCCAACACCAGCAGGCCGGTGAAAATGTAATAGTAGGCCGAGGTGTAAAAGACATTCAACTCCTGGAAACTGGAGAGATTGTTTTTGATCAGCCCGCCGCCGATACGATCGCCAAGGTAGCCGCCCGTCCGTATGGCTTGAGGGTCGAGCACGTAGGGGACGTAAAACGCACCGGCTACCACAACCAGGCACAATAGGGCGATTATTGCGCCGCTAACTGCCTGCCGGGTAGAGATCGACGACGACTGGCTGCCGCGCCAAAAAACATAGATCAGGGCCGGCACCACCAGGATGGCATCGTAATGGGCCAGCAATCCGGTCCCCAGGCAGATACCTGCCACTGCCAGCCAGCGCCGCCTGCCGCTGGCCGACCATTGCCAGGTGGACAGCAGCGCCAGGGCGCTCATCAACACCACCAGCGTCTGGTACTGGACGATTCGGGAAAAAGCGACCAAAAAGCCGTTGAGAGCCAGTAGGGCGGCGGTTATCAGCGGGATCAGCTCGTTGTTGTATGAGGCCAGCAGGGTTTTGGCAAGCGCATAGCCGGTCACTACCATCAATATCCCGGCCAGGGCGAAGGGGGTCCGGGCGATGGCCTCATTGGTCGTACCCGATAAACGCCACAGGCCCGCCGGCAGCAAGACCTCGGCCGGCCCCTTACCACGCAGGAACAGGGCGTCGGCGTGCCCTTCTATGGTCTCGGCCGACGAGATCATAGCCAGCGCCTCGTCTCCCTGAAATTCACTGTACCCCAGGCCAACAAAGCGAAAGGCCAGGCCAACCAGCAATACCACGAGCAGCGCGGCCAGCGCCCAGGTTGCGAGCCTATCACCGGGCGCGTGGTGATACGCAGGCTCTTTTTCGACGCTCTGGGCGCGCACCGCAATGGCCAGGAGGAGAATAGGGACCAGAGCCGCAACGTCGAGCGTAATCAGCTCGGCCCAGACGGGAATAGGTCCGGGGACGTAGTGCAGCAGCAGCGCCAAAAAAATCGCCACCGGATAACCCAGGCCTGCGCTGGCTACCCAGCGCAGCAACGGCCGGCTGTCCTGCAGCCAGAACTGGCCCCAAAAGAAGCCCGGAGAAAGCAGCATAACCACGGCACCGACAGTCCGTGGCCAACTGCCGGCCGGAGCCAACAGCAAGAGGTCGGCAACCGCCAATAGCACCAAAAAAATGATTGGCTGGCGACTCCGCCCAAAGTTTCGCGTGGAAGGGTTCTTGGATAGGACCAAGCATCAACTCCTACGAGTCGGGAGCTACTATAGTTGATTTTTCGGGTGAAGTCAACCGAAAATCCCACTGAATCTTGTCTTGACAAAGCATACAAAGGTCTGTATAATGAAAACTAGAACACTTGTTCTATTGGTGTCATAGAAGCACGGGTGGAATTATGCGGCGCAGACTGAACTACCAGGCGGACCAAATCGAAATGGTGTTGCGCTCCCA
>CAZHBM010000071.1:0-12346 GCA_964529945.1 uncultured Anaerolineales bacterium
GCAATGACTCCTGCGATCAGATTTCTCGGCCGCCGCAGCGCGCCAACGTCTGTTGTGGCTATCAGGCACACAAAGGCCGGCAATAGCAGCAACATTGACATGTGATGGCTTAGGCTGAGTCCGTAGGCCAGCATAAAGGCCCACAATGTGTGATCCGATCGCCCGCTTTCCACCGACACTGTTTTCTGATGGCGCCACTTCAGCAAGAGTGCCAGGCATAAGGCCATCCAAAAGGCGTTCAGGGTATAGACCTCCGCCTGAATAGCCTGAGACCAATAGATAGGGCTGAATGCCAGCAACAGCGACGCGGTGATCGAGGCCCACACGTGGCGGGTTAACAAAAAACCGGTGTAAGCAAGCAATGCTACACCGGCGGCACCGAAGATGGCGGACAGAAGATTGACGCGGTAGGCGACGTCACCCAAAGGGATCCACGCCGCCGCCCGTGTGAGCAAGATGTACAATGGGTAGCCCGTAGGGTGGGGAATGCCCCAGACTTGGGCGATGTATTGGAATTTGGCCCCATCGCCCCAGGGGCTGATCGTGGGCAGCAGTGTGCGCCAATAGACGATTAGCGCAATCAGTCCCGTCCCTATCCATACAGCAGCTCGAAAGCGGGCGACTTTTGCCGGCACAGCCCATTATCCTGTAATCGTAAACAAGGCCCCCCAGATGAGAAGTTGCAACGTGAGGCCCCCAGCCCAGATAAGGTATGAAGCCACGCGGTGTTGACGATAGACGATGAACCCCAGTGCCATATCCAAAACCAGCATTGTCAGCGCGATAAGCGGCAAACGTAAGATTTCGGACCGGCTGCCGATGCGGTCGGGACGGCCATAGGCGTCAAAGTGGAGCGAGAGCGCTTGAGGTAACTTGTCGTACATCAGGGCCACGTACCCATCGACCGCAAGATGTGTGACCCAAGCCCCGCCGACCAGGCCCCAGGCAATTGCATCACTCCAAATTGGGAGCCCCGGCAGCCCGGTCCTTATTTCTCTTTCACGCCACAATTGGGTAGACCCAAGCGGTCGTCTCGACCGCCATGCCTGGATAAATTGCTGGTGATTATTTGGCGACAGCACGTACCAATGGCTGCCGGTCGAAACTACCAGGCTATCTTCCAGCCGGCCGGTGGCTCTAAAATAGGTAACCTTGTCCTGCAAGGCGCGCACTTTGGTCGACGTGCCACCCAGCCAGGCCGGCCCGTTACTGAATTGGCTTTTCAATTCCTCCACGCCGGCCGCAGGGATGATATCCACAATGCGTTGCATCGGGACATACAGCCTTGAAGATCCCCAATAGACGACGACTCCGTTGCGGTCGACTCTGTAACGTGCCCGTAAGAGAGTAATTGACCAGTAGAGCACAATGGAAAGAAAGATTAGATTTATCAGGAGGCCGATCGCCAGTCCAAAATCGACTAAGGGCGCTGGACGGCGAAATATTTGCAGGATCAGAAATACTGCGACTGCCATTGATGCGGCTGCGATGACAAGGCCGATCAGCCCCTGTCGATTAGACGAGGTTCGGAATTCCAATGGTGACTATCTTACCTCCTGTTTCCGGGAACGGGTTCGCTTCGCCGGACCAACAGGCGCAACCCCTGCACGCTGTCAACCCAGACTGTCTCCCCGGCCTGGACAAAACCGTCCAGAGATTCGGCATCCCACCATTCACCCTTAACGAACACTGAGCCGGCGGGCGCGAGGTCGGTGCGTGCCTTGGCTTGCTGGCCGATCAACCCTTCGGCGCCGGTGGTCGCCCGGCGTCGCATTGACCCCACAGCTTTGGCGACTATGAAGGCGAAGAAGATGCCGGTGACCAATCCAACACCGATCACCAGGCTGGTGGACACCGAAGCGAAAGGCGAATTGAACAGAATCAGCGACCCCAAGACAAAGGACACCACGCCACCGGCGGTCAGAATGCCGTGAGTGGGAGCCTTGATATCCACGATAAACAGTACAAAAGCCAGCACGATGAGCAAAAGACCGGCGTAGTTCACGTCCAATACCCCCAAGGCGTAAAAGGCGAGCAAAAGACAGATGGCCCCAATAATACCGGCGGCGTAGCCGCCCGGACTGGACAACTCGAACAAGATGCCATTTATGCCCAGTGTCATCAGGATGAAAGCGATGTTGGGATTGGTGATGGTGTGCAACAGCTGCTCCAGAGGCGTCATAGGTACTTCTTCAACCGGCACGCCTTCTGTTTGCAGCGTGATCTCTTCAGTGCCCACCAAAACCTTGAACCCGTTCAATTGGTGGATCAGGTCCTGCGTATCGTTGGCAATGAAGTCTATCACTCCCAATTTGAGGGCTTCTTCGGCCGATGCGGCTCGAGCTTCGCTAACGGCTGCCTGCGCCCATTCGACCGCCTTTTCCCCTCTTCGCCGGGCAAGCCCTTCCATGTCTGCCTTCAGAATGTTGACCAACTTGCTGCGCATCGTGTCGGACATTTCCTGGCCTTGCCCGCTGACCGGGCTGGCCGCTCCGATGCTGGTGTTGGGTGTCATTGCGGCCACGTCCGCTGCCAGTGTGATGAATGTGCCCGCCGATGCCGCAAAAGCGCCGGCAGGCGTCACGTACACAACGACCGGCACCTTTGAAGCGACGATCGCCTGAATGATCTCTTTGGTCATATTGACGTCGCCGCCCGGCGTATTCAATTCGATGATGAGCGCCTCTGCGTCAACCGCTTCTGCTTGTGCGATGCCGCGTTCGATGTAGCTCAGCATGATAGGCGTGACCGGCCCGGTTACCTTCATCGTCAGGATCGGTCCGGTTGCTTGAGCTTGCACGGGTGAAGACAAAGCGGCGGAGAAAATCAAAACGAGATAGATGACTAATCTAAACTTCTGTGCGCGTCCCATCGTCATACCTCGAGTTCGTACAGCCAACTGGCAAGGCCTTATGCGTGGCTGTGATCGCAAAAAGCAAAATCGGTCACCTCGAAGGTGACCGATTTTCCTGATTAGGTGGCGGGGAGGGTGGGATTCGAACCCACGGTGGAGCTATAAACCCCACAACCACTTAGCAGGCGGCCCCAATCGTCCACTCTGGCACCTCCCCGTAATATGGTCGACAGACGAACCGCAACCACTAACTCATTTGTCCCTGCTCGCTCTTTAGGTGGCAACAAACTCAGCTTGTTTTCAGCGACAGGCAGGCGGAGGGAGAGGGATTCGAACCCCCGGAGACCTTGCGGCCTCAGCGGTTTTCAAGACCGCCGCAATCGTCCACTCTGCCATCCCTCCGGGTAACTTTGTTGGCAAGCGCTGCTTGCCGGATGGTGGGTGGCATACGGGGATACTCTCCCCACCTGAGACGGTCATAAGTATATCAGACAGTCCTGGCTTTGTCAATAACAATTGAGCAATGATGCGTGTCCCATTTTCTTGGTACCTGGCCAAAAGAACCGGCTGTCAGCCCTGCCAATCGACCTGCCAAACGGTTGGTGAATCTCCCTGAATGTGATAGAATAGCCGTGCCCGGCGCATAAGGCTATAGGTAACATATTTCGAATAATAAGAGGAAAATTGATGCGAAAGAGTCTGTCAGGCACATTTCGAACCATTACGATAGTGGCCATGGGCGTCCTTTTGATGAGCAGTATGGCCTGCTCTTTGAGTGTTCTCTCGAACGGTGGGGCGCCAGTCATTGTGTTGGGTGACGTCACGCCCACTCCCGAGGGCGCCACTGCGGCAGCGACGGGTGAGCCCGCAATTAAGGAGCTCCCTACCGACTCAGCCCAAGTTGAGAATCTGGCACAGACGGTCACGCCCGCGCCGGAAGCGGCGCTTTCAATCACTGCTGAAGCAGCGCCTCCCGATGTAGAGGTCAGCGCTGCGCCCACGCCGCGACAAGCCAGCTATCTTGAGATTCTGGACGCTGAGGACGCCCTGATAAGCGATCTTTACGCGCGTGTCAGCCCGTCGGTGGTTCACATTTCCGCCCGAGTCATGGCAGTTGACCTGTTCTGGGGCGTGTTGCCCAGTGAAGGTACGGGTTCCGGCTTCGTCATCGACAAAATGGGTCATATCGTGACTAACAATCACGTGGTGGAAGGCGCCGAGAGCCTGTTGGTCACGTTGTCCGATCAGACCCAGGTGTCGGCGACAGTCGTCGGCGTCGATCCTCCTAACGATCTGGCCGTGCTGCAAATTGACGTGGACCCCGAGAAGTTGGTGCCGGTAGCGTTGGGCGATGCCACCAATCTGCAAGTCGGCCAGCGAGCGATTGCCATTGGCAATCCGTTTGGGCTGGACCGCACGTTGACCGTCGGGGTGATCAGTGCACTGGGGCGGCCGCTGCAAAAGGACGCCAACTCGGCGATTTATAACGTCATCCAGACGGACGCCGCCATTAATCCCGGCAATTCCGGCGGGCCGCTGCTGAATACCCGCGGTCAGGTTATCGGCGTGAACACCGCCATCCGCGAAAATGCCGAAGGCATTGGTTTCGCAGTGACGGTCGATACGGTAAAACGTATCGTGCCCGAGCTGATACAGAACGGTCACTACCGTCATCCCTGGTTGGGCGTGTCGGGCTACAACATTACCCCGGAGATGGCCCGCTTGCTGGATCTGCCGACGGATCATGGCATCCTGATCGCCCGTATATACGGTAACAGCCCGGCCAGCCAGGCCGGAGCCCAGGGCGCGACACGGGAAGTGGTCGTGGGGAACCAGCGCTTCCTGTTGGGTGGTGACATCTTGACCGGCGTCGACGAACAGTCGATTCAAGATTGGGATAGCCTCCTTCAGTATCTTGAGGAAAACAAGCGAGTGGGTCAGGAGATTGTCCTGCACCTCTTGCGCGATGGCGAAGAAGTCACGGCGCGTGCCACGCTCCAAGAACAACCCTGAAATCTTCCTGTCCGGTTAACCGGACGACGTGAATTACATTTTTAGGCAGTCAATCCGGCCCTCAATGCAGGGGGCCGGATTTGGCGCGCTCACAGAAAAAAGCATCAAAACGAAGTAACCGAAACCGGTCGCTCTTGCGGTTCTCATCACAGGATGGGCGATACAATGCGGCGATTTGTTGGTCTTACGCTTCGTTCCATGTCTTTTGTTGTGGCGATAATCCTGTTTTTTACGTCGATTCGTGTCCTGCCCGTTTCGACGGCTGCCCCTGCCGGCCTGCTTTTTCCCGCTGTAGGCCGGCTGTCGGGTACCGGAAGTTCGGTCCGTCTCCAATCACGTCAGGCCTCTTCCCCAGCAACTCTGGTCGTCAACGAAGTCGGTTGGGGCGGGACAACGGCCCAACCTGACGACGAGTGGATTGAGTTGTACAACCCGGGGATGGAATCGATCGACCTCACCGGCTGGAGTCTCGTGGCGCTGGATGGCGCTCCGGGCATAAATCTGACCGGCCAAATCGCGCCCGGGGAATATTTTCTGCTTGAGCGGGATGACGATGGCACGGTTGCTGATGTGCTCGCCGACTTCGTTTACGAAGGGGCTCTAGACGATGAGGGCGAGGTTCTCCAACTGGTCGGCCCCTCGGGAGAAATTGTCGACGTGGTCAATGCCGGCGGCGTTTGGCCGGCCGGTACGCCCGGGGCGTTTCCTTGCTCTATGGAACGCCTGGCACTCCAGTCGTCGTATCTGGCCGACGATTGGAAAACCAACAATGCCCTCATCCATAACGGCCTGGACTCTGGCGGCAACGCCATTTGCGGCACACCCCGCCGGCGAAACTCGATCACCTATCCTGTCTTGCCGGGCGACGTCGTGATCAACGAAGTGGCCTGGGCGGGTACGGTGGCAGACCCGACCCATCAATGGCTCGAGTTGGCCAATAACACAGATCGAGTGGTCGACCTCTCCCATTGGTGCATCGCGACCTCTGGTGATGGTTGTTTTTTAGAGCTTGCGGGCAATATCGCAGCCCAAGACTATTACCTGGTTGAACGGACGGAGGAGGCAGTCAGCGACGTCCAGGCCGATCAGGTTCAGTCTTTCGACCTGCTGGGAGTTGAGGGAGAGAGTCTGGAGCTGGTGACCGGCACATTGCGGATAGACAGTGTCAATGCAGATGGCGGGCCGTGGCCTGCCGGCACGGGTGCTCCCGGGACGCGATCGATGGAACGGAGCAGGCCGGACGCGGCCGATCAGGACGCAAATTGGGCAACCAACGACGCCTTTCATCGCGTCGGGTTGGACAGCGACGGCAACCCGGTCAACGGAACCCCCAAGGCCGCCAATTCAACCACCCATTCGCCGCTGGTTTTGCTGAGCGAAGTATATTACCACGAGCCCGGCTCCGGAACGGATGGGGAGGAGTTCGTGGAGCTCTGCAATGCTCAGCCGGAGGCGGTAGGTTTGGAGGGGCTTAAAATCGGCGACGCGGAAAACCAGGCGGCCGGCGAGGGCATGTACCGGTTACCGGCGGAGTGGCGACTGGCTGCAGGTGATTGTGTTTTCATCGCCAAGAACGCCGCTCAATTTGCGGCACGTTTTGGGTTCTACCCCGACGGTGAACTTGTGGTTGGAGGACCCGATTACCCGGACACGCCCCAGGTGCCGAACCTGGAACGCTACACCGATTGGTCGTCCGGTCAGTGGGCGTTGGCAAACGCCGGCGACGAGGTTTTGCTCTTGGGGCGGGAAAACGAAATTCTCGACAGCGTGGCCTACGCCGGCGGTGACTACGAAGCGGCATTGCTGCAGCCGGACAGCATCAAGGCGGGTGATGGACAGAGTCTGCAGCGGGTGTGGCCGATTGACACCGACTCGATGGCAGCCGATTTTCTGGCCTATACACCCGCCCCAGGCGCCCCTTTTCTTCTGCCGGACCCTCCGGCCGAACCGGCGCCACCTGCCCCGTTGCCGGGTGGCATGTACGCCTATTGGGGAGAGGTCGGCGCCTACACGACCTATTCGGCCGGTAGTACCCCACCTGTGCTGACCTTCGCGTTGGCTCGCGCTCAAGGCCTGCATTTTCTGGTCACGACGGATCGACTCGAGGACCTGTCGCCGAGTGAATCGGCCGGCTTGAGCGAGCAACAGGTCGCCTCCACCAGCGCCGGTCAATTCGTGTCGATGGTCGGGTTTGAACAGACCTTCCCGGAAGCCGGTCTGTCGTTGAATGTGTTCAACCTGAACGATGTGCCCCCGGCCGGCGCGGCTGCGACTGGCGCCTTGCCCGATTTTTATACCTGGCTGGCGACGCAACCAGATGCCATTGCCGGGCTGGCCCTCACGGCCGTCGACTCCAAAGCGGTCGACCTGACTCTCCGGCCGGACGTGGCTTCCAGCGTAAGCACGTGGCGTTTGGGTGATCGAACGACCGCTATACCTTACGCGCCCTTCCAGACCCATTGGCTACGAGCGCTTGCCAGGGGCTGGCGGCTCGCGCCGGCAGCAGCTCCGGCCGCTGCCGGCATCTGGGATTTGGGTGGCGCCGGTCGAACCGGGCTGGTGGCCGCCGAGTTGACGCCCCAGGCCCTGGCGGATGCCTTTCGCCGGCGGCGCACCTTTGCTACCCGGGAGCCCGGCCTGGCGCTGACGCTGCGCGCAGGCGATGTATGGATGGGTAGTGAAGTGACGCCGGCCGAGACGCTGGAGTTGACGGTTTATCTGGCGGGCACGTATGCCCCTGCAGCCGAGATCAGCCTTACGGTGCGAGAGGATGCTACCCCGCTCACGTCGACACGCATCAGCGCCCTGCCGGCTGAGTGGCGGCCAACTGTGGAGGCTCGGCCGGGACATGCCTATTGGGTCGAGGTCAGCCAGGAGGCCGGCGATCCGCTGGCCGTGACCGCCCCTTTGTGGGTCTCCGGGCAGCGTGAGGTGGAGAATGTCTCCATCAACGAGGTTTTGCCGGCTCCCCACGCCTGGGATTGGGACGGTAACGGCATCGTCGATTTCCAGGACGAGTGGTTTGAGTTACACGGCGGGCAGGGCAGGGTCCTGGGGTTGGGCGGCTGGGAAATCAGCGAGTCTGGGGGTGTCAGTTACCTATTTCCATTGGATGCGGTGTTGCCTTCCGACAGGTATATGCGTGTGGATCGTTGCGCTTCCTCCCTACCTTTGAACAACGATGGCGACCAGCTTCTTCTTTTCCGGCCGGATGGCAGCCTGGCCGACAGCTTTTTCTACGACCGCAGCCCGGGTTACGATGTCAGTTGGTGTTGTCTGCCTGACGGAGCGGAACCCTGTAACCAACGTTGCCGGCCGACGCCGGCCGAGGAAAACGCCGCGATGCCCGTAGCGGCTCCGGAGAAAGGCTCGATTCTTGAGGTCCGCCACCTGCCAACCAATCGTTGGGTGGAGATCAAAGGCTGGGTTACGGCCCCGGCCGGTATTTATAGCGACCGGGTTATGTACGTGCAAGACCATACCAGTGGCGTCAGGGTCTATTTGCCCAGCTATCACAATCTTTGGTTCCAACCGGGTGATCGCGTCAGGGTGATCGGCCGGACGCGCAACTACCACGGTGAGGTACAGATTACGGTATCCTCTCCCCAGGACGTCAGTCGATATGGCCAGCCGGATGCGATTGCCCCATTGCCCATCCAAACGGGCAGTATGCTCGAGCCTTACGAGGGTATGCTGGTAATGCTGAATGGGCAGGCGGTCGATTTCGTATCGGGGGGTGGATTTTGGATGGACGACGGCAGCGGCTGGGCGCGGATTTACTTAGATCCTGATGCCCCAATTCAGCGGCCCTCTATGGAGGTGGGGCAGCCGTTGGTCGTGGTCGGTATTGTCAGCCAATACCTCGCCGATGGCTCGCCAGCCTACGGTTACCGGCTGCTGCCGCGTTATGCGAGCGACGTTGTGATCAACCAGACAGATCTCTACTTGTATCCCGAACGGCTTCCAGAAACCGGTTTCTAACTCGAATCAACGAGGGTGTGTCCCCAATTCTTTGCAGGAGATATTGGGTTGGGCCAAGACTTGGTTGCGAAGCCGGTCCGTGGGAGATCGCTCAGAAGTAGCATACATCATGTCTTGTGGCTGGAAGACCTTCCATCTACAAGACATGATGAAGAGATGGGACCGGCTGCCAACTCGCCGGGCCATCTACCAAGAAAATGGGGCACATCCAGCTGACGAAGCTGCTTTGCGGGCGGTTGCCGAGGCGTGGTAGAATGCAGATAGAAAAACTAGGCAAGTCTTATTCTTCTCTCCTTACTTTGGCGCTCAGTGCGGACAAACATCGCTTCTTAATCAAAACTACATATGAGGGTAATGGGACGTTGGAAACGATACTTGAACGAGCACAATCCATCAAGTCTGAACTGGTAGACTGGCGGCGGGCCATTCATCGTCGCCCCGAACTCGGCTTCGACGTCTTTCACACCGCCGAACTGGTGGCCAGTGTCTTGAGCGGTATGCAGGTGCCTATTCGTACCGCAGTAGGAAAATCAGGGATTGTTGCCTACCTGGGTGAAGATGAAGGCCCTACAATAGCGATTCGGGCTGACATGGATGCCTTGCCCATCCAGGAGCAGAATGACATCGATTATGCGTCGACGATCCCGGGCGTTATGCACGCCTGCGGCCACGACGCCCACGTGGCGATGTTGTTGGGGGTGGCGCTCTTGTTGCACAGGGAGGTTCTGCCGGGAAGGGTGCGCCTCCTGTTTCAACCGTCCGAAGAACGTTCCGATTCAGAAGGGCTTAGTGGCGCGCCGCGTATGATTGCCGACGGTGCTTTGCAGGGGGTTGATGTCGTCATTGCCCAACACGTGGACGGGAGCCTGGACACCGGCCGCTTCAAGATCGGAGATGGTTACTGTTGGGCCGCGGTTGATTCCTTCCGTGCCACGATCGTTGGCCGCGGCGGCCACGGCGCCTACCCACATCAGACCATTGATCCGATATGGTTGTCTTCGCACGTCTTGTCTGCACTATATGCAATTCCCTCCAGAAAGGTGAATCCGTTGGAGCCCAGCGTTGTGACTGTGGGTGTCATCGAGGGGGGTACTGCCAGTAACGTGATTCCCGATGAGGTCCGGTTGCGGGGTACCCTGCGCAGTTATGACGACGGCGTTCGTGAGCAATTGCTCGAGGAAGTCGAATCAGCGGTCCGGTTGGCCCAGGTGTTGGGCGGCGACTACAAACTGGAGATCATTCGCGGTTATCCGGCGACTTACAACGATCCCCAGGTGGCGGGATGGATGCGACAGACGGTGTCCGATCTGTTTGACCCTTCGGTGATCGATGACCGGCAAAGTACAATGGGTGGCGAGGATTTCGGCTACATGGTCAAAGAGGCCAGGGGAGCTATGATGCGTTTGGGGGCCAAACGTCCTGGTGGGGAGCCACGCTATCTACATACCGCCACCTTCGATATTGACGAAGATGCGCTTCCGTTGGGCAGCGCGATTCTGGCCGAGACTGCGCTGCGTTATCTTCGGGGACAGGTTAGCTGAGCGCCCTGGCACCCAAAAAGTGGCGGTCTTCGACGAGCACCAGTCGGACGATCAGTAGTGAGTTACGACCGGTGTGCCTGTGTCTGCCCAATTGAACAGCCATTCGGCGTCCGGGGTGGATAGGTTGACGCATCCGTGGCTCATCGGTGTACCGAAGTTGTTGTGCCAATAGGTGCCGTGTAGGGAGTAACCCCGGTAGAAATACATGATATATGGCACATCGGGCAGATAATAGCCGGGGCCGGACATCGGGGCCGAGGCATATTTGGCATAGATGTAATAGGTGCCAACCACCGTTGGCGTGGCGGCGAGACCCGTGGAAACGCGGGTCTGAAATACCGAAGTCTGGTTACTGTAGGCTGTCAGTGTCTGTGTGCTGAGATTGACGTCGATCCATTTGGCGCCGTATGAGACGACGGGCGCGGGTTGTGGCGCCGGGGCCGGGGCAACGCCACCGCCGGGCAGGATCAGTCTCTGGCCGATGTAGATGAAGTTCGGGTCGATCAGCCCGTTGGCGGCCATAAGGGCCGACACGGTAGTGCCATATCGGGCGGCGATGTTGTTCAACGTGTCACCAACCTGAACGATGTGGCTACCACCTTCGGTGTTGGTATTGGGGGTCTGGCTCGTTCCCGGAATCACCAGCGTCTGGCCGACGAAAACCCAGGAGTTCCATTGCAGACCGTTGGCAGCCGCCAGTTGACCGGTGGTGAGGCCGAAGCGGGCCGCAATGCCGACCAGTGTGTCACCGGGTTGGACGACGTAGCTGCTGGTCGCTTGCGCGTGAATCGGTGCTGCCGTGAATCCGAGAAGAACCACAATTGTTAGGCATACTGTGATGAGGATACGAGCCATCGCCGACACTCCTGACCAGTCCTAAGGCACGTGAAAAAAGGCAAAACTATCCTAGTACAGGTAGCAAATATCACGATCAATGTTTACATAAATCCGCTCCATTATAGCATAGATTTTTGGTTATGGCAAGTGGAGTCAGAGCCCAGGAGGTGAGCTGTGATACTTTGGCGAGAGGAACTGGAGCAGCAGGAGATGGAGCGATTGGCGCCCTATGCAATGAAAAGCCGCGACTCACGGGGGCGCGAATACGAGGAGGACGAACACCCCTATCGAACGGCCTATCAACGCGACCGCGATCGCATCCTTCATACCACGGCTTTTCGGCGGTTGGAGTACAAGACACAGGTCTTCATCATCACTGAGGGAGACTACTACCGCACCCGGCTAACCCACACTTTGGAGGTGGCCCAAATCGGCCGGACCATTGCCCGTGCTTTGCGCGCCAACGAGGATCTGACCGAGGCCATCTGCCTGGCGCACGATCTCGGCCACGGTCCTTTCGGACATAGCGGCGAGGCAGCACTGAACAGCTTGATGGCCGACTACGGCGGCTTCGATCACAACCATCAGAGCCTGCGCATTGTCCAATATCTGGAGCGCCGTTATCCGGACTTTCCGGGTTTGAACCTGTCGTGGGAAGTACGGGAGGGCATGCTCAAGCACGAGACCGAGTATGACCGCGGGGTGGCTTTCGACTTCTTGCCGGAAAAGCGCGGTACCATCGAGTGTCAGATCGTGAACGTAGCCGACGAAATCGCGTATACGACGGCGGATTTGGATGATGGGCTGCGTTCGCAGATGATAACGCCGGTGCAGCTGCGTGAAGTCGCTTTGTGGCGTGAGGTCGTGGCCGAACTGGGTATCGAGGTGGACGACCGCATTGAGGAACTGGATCGCCATCGGGTCATTCGGCGGCTGGTTGGCAAAGAGGTGACCGACCTGATTGAGGCGACCGACCAACGCCTACAAGCGGCTCACGTCAACTCGGTGGACGACGTTCGCAATATGACTAGTAACGCGATTGGTCACTCTGACGATATGCTGGCCAAGAACCGGGAGTTGAAGAGCTTCCTCTACCAGAATCTGTACCGTCATTGGCGGG
>CAZHBM010000072.1:0-12226 GCA_964529945.1 uncultured Anaerolineales bacterium
GGCATATCTACCCAAACGACCCGGCCTGTCTGTCCGGGCAAACGTCGATCCAATTCTTGGGAGTCAACGGGATAATCAGGCCGAGGCACAACCGCCAGGCGGCAGAGCTGGATCAGTTCTTCGGGACGGTGCCAGGTGTGCAGTTGTACCAGCGAGTCGGCACCGATGATAAAAAACATTGCGTCGGCATCGATTTTCCATTGCCGGCGCAATAATCTGATCGTGTCGAGGGAATAGTAGGGCGCGGGACGATCAACGTCAACCGTCGATATGGAAAATGCCGGATTACCGGCGATTGCCAGTGTTAGCATAGACAGACGATAGGGCACGGGCAAAATCTCTTGCCCACCTTTGTGGGGCGGCGCCGCAGCCGGCGCAAACAGCACACGATCCAGGTCCAAGGCAAAGCGTACTTCTTCCGCTGCCAGCAAATGCGCATAATGGACGGGATCAAAAGTGCCACCGAGAACGCCTAGCCGCAAGATTCGCTCCTGAGAAAGCGGTCCACCAAAAAGATGCAAAAATCTACAAGAGGCCGGGGATGAGATTGACGACCATCCGTCCATGCTCGAGATCGACTTCGGCAATCACATCGGCAATGGCGGGCAGCAGAATCTGCCCGCGAGGTCCAGTCACCACATAGATGTCATTGGCGGCACCAAAAACAACGTCCGAAATACGCCCCAGGTCTTCGCCGCCTGTCGACGCAACATCCAACCCGATAAGTTGATGAGGGTAGTAAGTATCTTCCGGCAGCGGCATAACCTCTTCAATCGGAACGACGAGCATAAGACCGCGCAGACGTTCGGCACAGTTTCTATCAGGGCAATCCTCAAACAATAAGAGGACACGATCTCTGTGCCAACGAACGGAACGCACCTGCCGGGGTTCGGCAACGGAGGTATCCCCCAGATAGACAATATCCAGGGAATCAAAACGTTCGGGAAAATCCGTGAGGACCTCCACGAGGATTTCACCGTTCACGCCATGCGGCCGGAGCACGCGGCCAATGGCTATGAAACGTGGCAGCGCCGAGCCATCCGGCTCAGGCGAGCGACTGTTGCCTATTTCGTCCATGCGCAATTGGATATCCAGGCCACCCGGAGTGCCTAGATAATCTCCAGGGTGACGCGTTTACCGTTTTTCACGGCTGCCACGCGCAGCACAGTACGCATAGCATTGGCCACCCTACCCTGCTTACCTATGACCCGCCCCATATCGTCGGGCGCCACGCTCAACTCGAAGATCGTTGCATTGGCGCCCTCAATTTCACGTACGACGACAGAATTTGGGTCGTTGACCAGGGACTTGGCCATATACTCAACGAGTTCCTTCATTGCGGACATAACATTGCCTCCTTCGGTCGTTGCTGAGGACGGAGAAGGTATGAGAACAGGGGAAAGCAGTGCACGCAATCAAGATGTCTCCCGCTGCAGGCTCACAGTCCCTCCAGTGGTGATCCACCTATCCCACTTCGCTCTGGTCAGGTAAGTCTCTGGGCATGCAATCTCCAGCCTGTTATGCCTCTGGACTTTCCTCCGCGCTCACCTCTTCAGGCTCTGGCTCTGGTTCATCATTCTGCTCGACATCTGCGACCGGCGCTGCTTCAGGCTCTGACTCAGGCTTCGCAGCTGCTTTGGGCGCTTTCTCAGGCTTCGTAGCTGCTTTAGGCGCTGACTCAGTAACCTCAGGCTCCGCGGCCGCTTCCTTGAGCAATACTTCGATACTCTCCCCACTCTTCAAGCGACCCAACCGGTCCAGAGTCCCCAGCTTCTTTAGAAGACGAGATACAGACTCCGTAGGTTGGGCTCCCTGGGAGAGCCAATGCAAAGCCCGTTCTTCTTCGACAGTAATTGTCGCTGGTTCGGTTCGCGGGTTGTAGAACCCGATGTTTTCGACGAAGCGACCATCACGAGGCGCGCGACTATCCGCCACCACTATCCGGTAGCTTGGTTGCTTTTTGGCACCGACACGTCTCAGGCGAATCTTTAACATATAACTTCTGCCACCTCTCTCATTCTCTGATGTACATATTGTAATTGTTTATCAGTTTTGGGTCAATTACCCGGTTGCTGCCGGGCGATGCCCATTAAGCCCTAAAACCGAAACCCCCCGCCAAACATATTCGGCATACCGCGCTGCTTCTTGCCGCCCGCCATCTGTTTGACGAGGCGCTGCATCTGCCGAAATTGTGTTAGCAGCTGGTTCACTTCCTGCACAGATGTGCCGCTGCCTCGGGCGACGCGACGCTTGCGACTGCCGTTCAGAGCTTTGGGATTACGGCGTTCTACCATCGTCATCGAACTAATGATCGCTTCTGTGCGTTTCATCTGCTTGTCGGTCAGATCGGGCGAAAGGTTCTGGCTCAGCTTGGACATACCCGGCACCATCTCGAGCAGTTGATTCAGTGGCCCCATCTTCTTCAATTCGTGAATCTGGTCCAGGAAATCCTCGAGATTAAATTCACCGGTCAGCAGCCGTTCCCCGGCCCGTTGGGCTTTCGCCTGATCGAGAGACGTTTCCGCCCGCTCGATGAGAGTCAACACGTCTCCCATGCCCAGGATACGAGAGGCCAGACGATCCGGATAAAATTGCTCCAAATCCGAAGTCTTCTCACCCACGCCCATGTATTTGATGGGAACGCCGGTAACCGTACGGATCGATATGGCGGCGCCCCCGCGGGCATCACCGTCGATCTTGGTCAAGATCAACCCGGTAAGTCCCACTTGCTGGTGGAAGCTCTCGGCTACCCGGACCGCGTCCTGGCCGGTCATCGCGTCGGCGACCAGCAGAATTTCGGTCGGGTCGGCCTGGCGTTTGACATCCACCAATTCGTGCATCAAGGTTTCATCCACGTGCAACCGGCCGGCAGTGTCCAGGATCACGATGTCGTTGGCCGATCGCCGGGCCTGTTTGATGGCATCGGCACAAATCTTAGGCGGTGGCACACTGGCATCTTCGGCGTACACCGGGATATCCAATTGCCGGCCCAAGACCTGCAACTGCTCGATGGCGGCCGGCCGGCGGGTGTCGGCGGCCACCAGCAGCGGGCTGTGATTCGATTTTCTCAACAGCAGCGCCAATTTGGCAGCCGTGGTCGTCTTGCCGGAACCCTGCAACCCAACCAGCATAATCACGTGGGGTGACGGGCCGCTGAGATTCAGTCGCGCCGATTCTCCCAAGGTGGCAACCAGTTCCTCATTGACCACCTTGATAACCTGTTGGGCCGGCGTGAGGCTACGCATCACCTCCTCGCCGACCGCCCGTTCACGCACGCGGCCGATGAAGTCTTTGACTACCTTGAAATTGACGTCGGCCTCAAGCAGGGCCAGACGAACCTCTCTCAAGGCCGTGTCCACGTCGGCTTCACTTAGCTTACCGCGACTGGAAAGACGTTGAAATACGCCTTGCAGTCTGTCCTGCAGATTTTCGAACATTTTTCCCGCATGTCCTCAAACGAAAATTGTAGCCTAACCCCAAGATTTCGTCAAATTTGGCAACGGCGGACGCATTTATTGCCTGCCCCAATGTCTCGTGGTATACTAATTTTGATATGAAGCGCCCAGAAAACATAAAGGTAATGGAGCCGCTATTTTATACTATATTGATGCAGGAGGACATATGAGCACCCCAATTATTGATCTATTAGGTTCCGAGGCGGAAAGCCTCTTGAATTACAAGCCCAAGGTGTCGAAAGACATGCTGCATCTGCCGGGTCCGGACTATATCGACCGCGTGATGGTTCACACGGATCGTTCGTCGCAGGTGCTGCGGACGTACCAGACGATTTTGAACACCGGCCGCCTGGGTGGCACGGGTTACCTGTCAATTCTACCCGTGGACCAGGGCATCGAGCATACCGCCGGCGCATCGTTTGCTCCCAATCCTATTTACTTCGATCCGGAGAGCATCGTCAAGCTGGCAATCGAAGGCGGCTGCAACGCCGTGGCTTCCACGCTCGGGGTGCTGGGAGCCGTGTCGCGCAAGTATGCGCATAAGATTCCCTTCATCGTAAAAATCAACCACAACGAACTGCTCAGCTATCCCAATTTCTACGACCAGACCATGTTCGCCAGTGTCCCGCAAGCCTTCGAGATGGGCGCGATGGCAGTCGGGGCGACCATCTATTACGGTTCGCACGAATCGCGCCGCCAAATCCAGGAAGTCAGTGAAGCCTTTGCCCTGGCCCACGAACTCGGCATGATGACGATCCTGTGGGCCTATCTGCGCAATCCTGCCTTCAAGCACGACGGCGTGGACTACCACAACTCGGCTGACCTGACAGGCCAGGCCAACCACTTGGCCGTTACCATCGAAGCCGACATCGTCAAGCAAAAGCAGGCGGTAAACAATGGTGGGTTCAAGGCCCTCAATTTCGGCAAGACCAGCCCCAAGGTTTACACCGAACTGTCCTCGGACAATCCCATCGACCTGGTCCGCTATCAGGTAATCAACTGCTATATGGGCCGCATCGGCATGATCAATTCCGGTGGCGCTTCAGGTGAAAACGACCTTGCCCAGGCAGTCCGCACGGCTGTGATCAACAAGCGCGCCGGCGGCATGGGGCTCATTTCGGGCCGCAAGGCATTCCAGAAACCGATGGCCGAGGGCGTCAAGCTCCTGAACGCCGTTCAGGACGTGTACCTGTCGGACGAGATTACGATCGCCTAAGTTTCCTGGCCTCAAAAACGAAGAAGCGCTGCCCGGACGTTGTCCGCGGCAGCGCTTCTTCGTTACCTTTTCTGCAATTAACGCGTCCACGAGATACGTTCGATGAGCCAATCAGGGTGATCGTTTCCCCATTCAGCGATTTTCGTAGCTGCCCCGCCATCAACCGGCATGACGTAAATTCCCCAATTGCCCTCGCGGTCAGAGGCAAAAGCGATGGATTTGCCGTCCGGCGACCACACGGGCAGGCCGCTGTTGCCGCCAGCATCTGTCAACAACACCGGTTGCCCACCCCCCAAATCGACCACATAGATCTGCCAATTTCCGTTTCGGGTGGACATGAAGGCGATGGAACACTCGGCCGACGTTCGGCAGGCCGGCGACCAGGCCGGATAACGATCACTCTGGTCGGTGGTGAGGCGAGTCGCCGGCCCTCCATCAGAACTGATCAGATAGATACCGGGATTGTTACCTTCTTCGTCGGTTCCCTGATAGGCAATCTGTTGGCCGTCCGGGGACCAGGCCGGCGTATTACCATCTACCAGTGGCACGGAATCGCCGCCGTCTGCAGTTGCCCAGTCGATGTAGACGATCCAGCGCCTGTCACCCGTCCTTTGTGACGGGAATGTAAGTCTTACGTTATCGGGAGCCCAACTGGGCAGTGCGTCCTCGGCAAACGTGGTCACGCGCAAGTCATCCCCGGTAGCCAGATTGTAGACGTGGATTCCCTCGCTGGCGGCCTCGACGGGGATGTAAGCCAATAGTTGCCCGTTGGGACTGACGGACGGCTGAGTGGCGTCGGAGAGCACCGGCCTCGAAGAAGTTCCCGCCGGAGTGACCGAAATGATCTGCCACAGGGCGGCCTGCTCATCATAACGGGAGAAGAGTATCCTGCCCGGCGAAGTTGTGGCGGTGATGGTCTCGGTCGAGGACACGCTGGCCGTGCCGGTAACTGTGGGGGTTGCCACCATCCGTGCCGTCACCGTGGGCGTCTTGACGACGCTGGTCGGCGCGGCTGCAGCGGCAGTGCACAGGTTTTCGGCTTCGACACGCTTGTTATCAAGGCCATTTCCCGGACGCAATTGGGCGGCACTGGCATATTGCGGTGCGGCCATACACCAGGCGCCGTCGTCACTTAGAGAATCGCCATAGTCCTCATATGCCTGGTACAGTTTGGCCTCCACGTCAAGATAGTCGGGGGCCAACGAATATAACTGTTCCAGGAAGTTGATGCTATCGGACCACTGAGTCCCCCAGGTAGCCTGGGCAGATACGTAGAGCGACGCCAGGTCGACCTGTTGGTTGGCCTGGAGATCATCGGGGCGTTCGGCGCGCGCCATCTCGAAGTCGTGCAGCGCCTGTTCGACGTCGCTGCTATTCAGCAACTGCAGGCCGTCATTGAGGTAAGCCTGATAGAGCAGGTCGCCCACCTCCTGAGTCTGAAAGGCGGGGTCCAAATCGCGTAATTGGGTCAGGCGACTGATCGCTTCGGCCCATCTCTGCTCTTGCACCATCGTACGCGCTTCGGCCATAATGGCCACTACTGCCTCATTCAAGGTGGCGGAGGTGGGTGTTGGCTGAGCCAGCGCCGTCGTCTTGGCGTCTCGCAACGCTTCACGCGCTTCCCGTTGGGTGGGATCCAGCCGCAGGGCGTGCTCGAACTCGGCGATTGCCAGTTCGTACTCGCCATTTTCCATGTGCGCCCTGCCGCGCTCGTAATGGGCGACGGCTTCCTGACTGTTGAGTGCCGACCGTTCCTGCAACCCCTGGTATACGGCTACACCGCCGATGGCCGAGTAGAAAAGAAAGACACAGATGAAAGCTACCAGACACCCACCAATCGCCTGCCACAACGACCAATGCGGGAAGCGGGATCGGGAAAGGAAGGGCGCCCTGGCGCTCGTTTGCGGTTGCTTACTTATCATCTTGGTACCGGAGACTTTGCTGTCCGCGGGCGTCTCCGGCGCCTGTGGTTTGTCGGAATCTACCATTTAGTCGTATCGTCCCTGTCGCGCATTCCGGCGCACGCGGATCACTTCCTGCAACATATTATACGTATCCTGCACCGGTCGCACCTGGCTGCGATTTTTGTAATACCAATTGATGGGGACCTCCACGATGCGCAAACCGTGCCGTTGAGCGATGAACAGGACTTCTACGTCAAAGCCCCAACCCTTGATGGTTTGCAGGCTGAAGATTTTTCGGGCCGCCTCCCGATGAAAGCATTTGAAGCCGGCCTGGGTATCCTGTATGCCCCGAACCGCCATAAGATTGACAATGAGGTTGAAAACCCGGCCCATAAAATGCCGATAGGCCGGCTCACCGTAGCGACGCGCTCCCTCGGCCTCGCGTGAAGCGATTGCCACATCATACTCGGGCAGCGCCGGCGGGAGAAACTTGCTGACTTCTTCAATCGGCATAGACAAATCACTGTCACAAAGAAACAGGTATTCCCCTTGCGCCCGCAACATGCCGGCCCGAACTGCGTGTCCCTTTCCGCCGTGTTCTACCTGAATCAGGCTCAAGAATGGGGCCTCAGCCTGAAATCCGCGTACGATGTCGGCCGTCCGGTCGACACTGCCATCGTCCACCACCAAGACTTCGGTCTTGTAGACCTGCTGCCGCACGAACTCGATCACCTGCGGCAGGCTTTCAGGTAGACGCGATTCTTCATTATAAGCCGGTATAACAACGGAAAGTAAGCAACCCTGCTCACTTTTCTGCGGGGAAGTTGCCATCTATTGGTCCTCACCAAATCTGGTTTTGTGCGCCGGAATTATAACAAACAAGAAGGGAAACAGCAAAGAATTCGAGGTGCAGCTAATTTTGGGGGCACTCGCTCAAACCTTGCCAGGCGGGATTGGTCGGGCTGGGATCGATATTGAGTGACAAACGCAGCCAGGGAATCCCTTTCTCGCAGTTGTCGAGATGTATGTAGGAAAAACCCAGCGAGTAATAATACTCCACCGGAGCCGGGTGAAAATCGCCGAACGTATATTCTACCGAAGCGTTCCCCTCTATGTCCGGCTGGAAATAGCCCATGGATATCGCTTCTTCAGGCCAGACAATTGTCTGAACCTCATAGGGGACGCCGGCCGGTTGCGGCACGTGCTCTACGTGGATCGTCAACTTGCCGGCATCCAGACCGACCGTCGCCTTGCCCTGCGCATTCTCGAGAGGGTTGGCCGGTTCGGGCGTGCCCGTAGCTGTCGCCGTTTCCGCCAGTTGTTCTTCCGAAGTCGTCGCACCCGGCAACGCCTCCGACTGGAGCTGATAGGCAATCAAATCACCACACGTTTGTTCGGCGCCGGGCAACCTTCTTTTCGTGACCAGCACCGGTTTCAGGGAAGCGGTGAGTGTATCGACGCCCTGGCGATTAAGCGGCAGCAAAACGCCACTCATAACAATTTTCGGCCGGGGTGGGTCAAAGGTCGTGTCTTGATCCAAAATCACCACCTGACGCGCGTTGTCGCTCAGATAACTCATCTCGTACAGATCAATGGCCTTCTGAAAAGCGACGATAGCTTCTTCGTACTGCTGCATCACGTAGTTGACGATGCCCAGGTGCCCCCAACTCACCGCGTACTCCGGATTCAATTCAATCGCCATCTCAAGGTTGTCGACCGCCCGGGCGTAATCACCGGCAACGTAGTAGGTCCAACCCAACTGATCGTAACCCATCGGATTATTGGGGTCGAGCCGTATGACCTTCTGGAATCGGTCGACAGCGTCGTCAAATTTTCCCATCACCCGATAAACACGCCCGGCGCTGGCGTACAGGGGGGCCAAATTCGGCTGCAAAAAAATGGCGTTTTCGTACGCCTCGGCCGCCTGCTGAAACCGGCCCTGCATCTCGTAGACATAGCCTTGGTTGCGGTGCGCGTCCACGCTCTGGTAATCGAGCTCCACAGCTTGCGCAGCAGTGTTGCGGGCGGGCCCCCAGGCGCCGGTATCGGCGTAGGCTTCCGCCAAATAGGCGTACCCCTCGGCGTAATCGGGCGCCAACTCCACCGCACACTCACAGGCATCGAACGCCTGCGCATACAGGCCTTCCCAATCATAACTGCGGCACAAAACGGCCAGAGCCTGGGGATCAGACGGTTGCAGGGACACCGCCGCCTGTGCCTGCTGCAAAGCCTCGGCCGTCCGCTCACGCAAAATGAGGATTTGCGACAGGCGCACCCGCGGCGTGACGTCGTTTGGATTGAGCGCTATCGCCCGCTCAAAAGCGGCGATGGCCTCATCCAGTTGGCCTTCCTGGTAGTAGGCTTCTGCTTCGGCCAGATAAGATAACGCGCTGCGGGTTGGGGTGGGGGTAACCTGGAACGGTTCAGCGATTTGAAATTGCTCTTGAGAAATGTAATACACGGAGATCGTTGCCAATAGGATCAGCAGCAGCAACAAGATTATCAGGCGCAAAGGGCGCCGTTGTGGTCTTCGTCCCAGGTACATAAATAAGTTCCAGGTCGCCTCAAAAAGAGAAAAGGCCGGTCTTGGTGTTTCGGTCGTCAGAACCGGCGGGTAGGCCGCTATTATATCACGGCAATTGACGACAGACAACCAAAGCCAGTCCATAAGACACAAACCGGCAACCAACGGTGTGTCCAATTTTCTTCGTAGATGGCCACACGAGCCAATGGCCGGCCTTGTATCTTCTTACCTGCTTCGCAGCCTGGACTTGGCTCGATCCAGTTTCTCCTGCCAAAAATTTGGGACACACCGGGTAAACAGATTATGTTTGACACTGCCACAATAAGTTGCTATGATTTGAGCGGCACTGACGCCGAATTTGCCGCCAATTTTGATCGCCAACCTGGCTGGCAGATTCTGAAACCACCTGGCTAGAAAGCTCGACGGGTGACCGAGAATATTCCGATTTCCACTGGCATTACAGGCGTCACGAATCCTCTGAAACGCGGCTTGCCGGCCCGACGCACACTCAATGCCCTCGCACGGGCAATATTGGCCCTTTTCCTGGGATGGCTGGCACAAGGCCAACTGCAGCAAGACCACCTGTGGGTGGGCTTGTTGCTGTATGCAGCCGCCATCCCGTTGTTCGCCGCCCAGTTTGTCAGGCTCCACCCCGCCTCCACGGCACCGGAAAACGAACAGAAAGTGTCCCGGCCGGTGCCCGGCCCGGTTGAGCCGGTGGCTGCGTCAGGCGCCGGAACCGGCTGGCTGCCACTGCGCTGGGCGCCGGTCGTATTTGCCGGCCTTTTGTCTCTTGCGTCGCTGCTGCTGTTCCTTTCCAACGACAACGACGTCGCCTGGCCCGTGTACATTGGCAGCTTACTTGCCCTGGTCGTTGGCTCCTGGCTCATCGACGGAAACGAGTACGGCAACTTTTCGCCAGACGAAACGGCCGGGTACCGTCCGCAAAGCACCTATCGCCAGCTGCTGGATTTTTGGCTGCTGATAATCATTGCCATAGCCCTGTTCTTGCGGCTGTTCCATTTTGCCTCCTTACCCTTTGGAACGTGGTACGACGAAGCGGTGGCGGGTATCGACGCGCGCCGCATTCTGCAGGACCCGACATTTCGCCCGGTTTTCTGGGAATCGATGAACCATCCTGCCCAGCACCTGTACCTGTTCGCCCTGGCGCTGCGACTGTTGGGCGACAACATCCTCTCCCTACGGGCTGTAAGCGTGCTGTTCGGCGTGGGAACTGTTGTTGCCGCTTATCTGTTTGGCCGGGAATATCGTGGCCGTCGCTGGGGTCTGTTGCTGGCTTTCCTGGTGGCCACGATGCGTTGGGACGTCAATTTCAGCCGCATCGCAATGAACAGCATCGACGTCCCCTTCTTCATCTTTCTGACGCTCTACTTTGCCGTCAGAACAGCCCGCACCCGGTTACGCTCGTTCCGTCCTCTGATCGGAGTGGGGCTGTCGCTGGGCATCGGGCTGTGCTTCTACACTGCCTTCCGGCTTTTCGCCATCGCCTTTGTGTTGTTTGCAGTTGCCTTGGGCCTGTGGATGCGCCACCGTCGCAACCGGGAGCCTGAGGGATCGCCGGCCGGTACCGCCTGCGGGCAGACGCGCCCTGCCAGCTACTGGCTGGCACGTTTGGGTCTACTGGCCCTGGCAGTGTGGATCGCGGTGATGCCGGTGGCCCAGTTTGCCATCATCCACAATCAGGTCTTCTGGCAAAGAACGGAAACCGTTTCCATCTTCACCAATCGAGACGAACCCAACCTGGTCCGGGCACTGGTTAACAATGCCCAGAAGCATCTGCTTTTGTTCAATTACCGGGGAGACAACAACGGACGGCACAATATTCCCGGCGCTCCTCTCCTGGACAAGTTGTCGGCGGTCTTGTTTGCGCTTGGGTTGGGTGTGGCGCTTGCGCGCAGAGATAAGGGCAGCCTGTTTTTTCTTGTGTTGTTTCCCTTCGGCCTGGCGGCAGGTGTCCTGTCGTTGGACTTTGAGGCACCTCAATCGCTGCGGTCCATCGCCGCCTTGCCGCCGGTTGTATACTTCATCGCGCTCAGTCTGGACTCATTGTGGACAGAATGGCTGTGGGCGGCCAAAATCAAGAGACCGCGTTATAGCCTTATCCCGGCGGTGCTGTTATTGGGTGCTATCGCTGTCAGCAACGGATTGGCCTATTTCGGCCGGCAGGCTCAAGACGTAGGCGTCTGGCAGGCCTTCTCGACTACCGAGACCCTGGTGGGAAAGGACGTGGCCGCTAACGGCCCCGAGCCAATCTATTACTTCTCCCAGCTCTTCTACGAGCACCCGTCCATTCGCTTCCTCGCTCCGGCCGACCCGGCCAACAACAACCGCCGAATCCTGCGCTTGCCGGACCCATTGCCGATCCGCGAGCCGGCCACACGGCCGGTAGTGCTCTACATTCACCCCGACGAGGCCTGGATCGTTGACATGGCCAAGCGTTTCTATCCGCAAGCCACGTACGATACACTGCCGACCGATCACAGATTGCCGCCGGCCGTCTACGTGGTCCGCCTGTCGCCCCAAGACGTGGCCAGCGTGCAGGGTCTGGACGTGAAATACTGGCCGGGGCAAGACACGTCCGGCACTCCCGCCTCCGTGGGGCACACACGCGCGGTAGATACTTCCTGGCCGGCCGCCTCCCCTCTGGCGTTGCCCTTCGTCGCTCAGTGGACCGGCGTCCTGTACGCGCCGCGCTATGGTGAGTACAGTCTCAGTCTCGAGGCGCCGGACCGATTGGAACTGGCGCTGGACGGTGAGGTGCTCACAGCCACCCGCACGTTGACGCTGACACGAACGCTGGCCCAAGGCAATCACGGGCTGCAAATACTGGCTCAGGGCGCCCAAGGCCCCGTCAGGCTGCGGTGGCAACCACCGGGGGAAGAACCGGCAGTTGTCCCCTCGTGGGCACTTTTCAGGACTCCGGTGGCTGCCAACGGGCTGGTTGGGCGCTACTACGCCAATGCCGACTGGGAAGGCGAGCCGGCCCTGGAGCGCGTGGACCCGGAACTGAACGTCTATTTCCACCTGACTCCGCTGCCGCGACCGTATTGTGTTTCCTGGAGCGGATAGCTGGAAGTCCCTTACGGTGGCGTGTACCGCATCGGGT
>CAZHBM010000073.1:0-12223 GCA_964529945.1 uncultured Anaerolineales bacterium
CAGCAGACAGACGATGGTGCTGCTGGTCTCCAGCGCGGCGCGGTTTTCCGGTGGGCCCAAGGTCCAACCGCCGGTGGCGATGACCAACCCCTGCCGTTGGCCCAGTTCGCGGCACAAATCGGCTTCCATCTCACGGAAAAAAGCCTCTCCTCGTTCCTCAAAAATCTCAGGAATGGAACGACCAACACGGGTTTCGATGAGTTCATCCGTATCGACAAACTCGCGCTTGAGTCGACGGGCGACCTCGCGCCCGACCGTGGACTTTCCGGTACCCATAAACCCGGTTATGGCTAGGTTGCGGTCATTGGTCATCGTCGCTTCTTTCCTCCTGGGACTCGAATCGCCAGGGCACGTTGTCCATCGGCAGCTCCGATAGGTGGGATTGCCGCAATTGGGCGAACCGCGGTCGCATTTCGGACAGGCTGTCACCCCCCAGTTTTTCCAGCAGCGCATCGGCGATGACGAAAGCGACGGCCGCTTCGGCGACGACGGCGGCCCTGGGAACGGCGCAGAAATCGGAACGTTCGTAGCGTGTTTCGGCCGGCTTTCCGGTCGACAAATCGACCGACGGCAAGGGGGTCAGCGTGGTGGCGATCGGTTTCATGGCGCCACGCACCACGATTGGCTGGCCTGTTGACATACCGCCTTCGACGCCGCCGGCCCGGTTGGTGCGTCGCATCAAGCTCGGCTCGGCTTGATGTTGGGATTGCTCCAGGTATATGGCATCGTGCACCTGGGTGCCCGGCAGTTGAGCGTTGACGAAAGCGTGGCCGATCTCTACGCCTTTGACGGCCTGAATGCCTCCTACCGCGGCCATCAAGCGGGCGTCCAACCGCCGGTCCCAATGCACGTGAGTGCCCAGGCCCGGAGGGGCGTTCAAAACGATCACTTCGAAAATGCCGCCGATTGTGTCTTTGGCGTGCATCGTATCGGCGATGGCCGTCTTCATCAGCGCGGCAGCCTGTTTGTCTGGGCAGCGCACGTCGTTCTCTTCGGCCAATTCGAATCGTTGCCGGTATAAGGCCTCGGGAGGCGTTTCCTCAGGTTCTGGCAGATGGGCAGTTACCGGCCCAATGGCTGTGACGTAGCTGCCTATCTCGATACCGAACTCGGCCAGCAGCCGGCGGCAAATACCGCCTACTGCCACCCGGGCGGCCGTTTCTCGGGCGCTGGCACGTTCCAAGGCCAATCGCAGGTCGCCATAGCCGTATTTTATGGCGCCGTTCAAATCGGCGTGGCCCGGCCGGGGAATCGTCATGGGTGGAATCTCTTTTTCGCGCCAGTTCTGCCAGTCTCGGTTTTGGATAAACAAGGCGATAGGGGCTCCCGTGGTCTGGCCAGCCATTATCCCGGCCGAGAAGCACACGCGGTCACGCTCGATCTGCATGCGCGCTCCCGCCCCGAAACTCTTTTGTCGTCGTTGCATGTCCCGGTCGAGGTCCGACGCCTTCAACAGCAGTCCGGCCGGCATGCCCTCCAAAATCGCGGTCAAGCCGGGGCCATGAGATTCGCCGGCTGTCAGGAATCGTAACATTATGCGCTCCTTCCCAATGCCTGTAGACAGGCCGTCCGCATCGCCGAGGTGGGGGCTTCTTTGCCGGTCCACAATTCGAAGGCGATAGCGCCTTGGTGTACCAACATACCCAACCCATTGACCGTTTCGGCGCCGGCGGCTCTTGCCTGTGCCAGCAGCCGGGTTTCGGCCGGGTTATAAACCAGGTCACAGACGGTGAGGTGCGGCGGAAACTCCAGGCCGGACGGCCAGGGAGAAACTTCAACGTCGGGCCACATGCCGACTGAAGTGGTGTTGACCAGCAGGTGAAAGCGCTCGTCGATCTGGTCGACCCTTTGTAACCGATCAGCCTGGATGGAGCCGTCGGGATGGAAACGGGCCATGTCCTGGCAGAGCTGCCTGGCACGCGCCAGGCTACGGTTGAACACGGTGATGCCGGACGCGCCGGCCTGGGCCAATGCGTGAACTACGGCTCGGGCTGCGCCGCCGGCCCCCAAGACAGCGACTTGAATGGGGCCGACCTGAAAACCAACTTCAGCCAGGCACGCCAGGAATCCCGGGGCATCGGTGTTGTCACCGTATAGCGAGCCATCTCGTACCACGATCGTGTTGACGGCCCCGATCACTTGCGCATTGTAGCTGATGTCGTCCAAATAGGGCATCACTGCCTGCTTGTGAGGAACGGTGACGTTGGCGCCGGCAAAGCTCATTGCGCGCAATCCGCGAACGGCCTCTCCCAGGTGATCGGGGTAAACCGGCAAGGGTAGATAAACCCAATTGATGCCCAACCGGCGGAAAGCAGCATTGTGCATGGCCGGGCTGAGACTGTGCTCCACCGGCCAGCCGATAACACCGGTCAGTTTGGTGGAACCGTCAATTAGGTTACGGGCTGGGCTGGAATCAACCACGATACATCTCCACAAACAGTCTTCGCCAAGGCCGGTATCTATTCAATCCGAGCTCCCAGGCTTTGCATCAGCTCCACAAACCCCGGGAAACTGTCAGCAATCACTTCTGTTCCCTGTACGATTGTCTGTCCCTTGGCGATCATCCCGGCGACGACCAGTGCCATGGCCAGGCGGTGGTCGCCGTGGCTGTCTACTTCGGCGCCGACGAGGGGCGTTGGGCCGTGGATGACAAAACCATCCGGCTGCTCGTCCACTCTCGCACCCATCAACCGTAACTCGTTGGCAACGGCGGCGATACGGTCACTCTCCTTCATCCGCAACTCGCGGGCGTCGCGGACGATCGTTCGTCCGCGCGCCTGCGTTGCGGCCACGGCCAATATTGGAAATTCGTCAATCATACGCACGACCGTATCACCGGCAATGGTGGCCGGCTGCAGTTGGCTGGCTTGTACCAGCAGGTCGGCGACCGGCTCTCCCCCGACTTCAACCTGGTTGCTCAGTTGGACGTTGGCGCCCATCTGGATCAGTACGTCGAGCAAACCGGTTCGAGTGGGGTTAGTGCCGATTTGGACCAGTCTGACAGATGCCTCGGGCGCCAACAACGCCGCAACCAGCGGGAATGCCGCCGAACTGAAATCGGACGGAACGGTGATGTCCAGCGGGGTTAATGCAACGTCACCAGTTGGCGTGAGGCGGATCGTATCGCCGCTTACCGTTAGCTGGACACCTTGCGCCGCCAGCATTCGTTCGGTATGGTCCCGAGCGGGGCCGGGCTGGTGAATGACCGTCTCTCCCCGGGCATACAAAGCGGCCAGAAGGATGGCGCTCTTGACCTGGGCACTGGCCACCGGCATCGCGTAATCAATACCGTGCAAGGACCCCCCACGAATAGTGATTGGGGGTTTACCTTCGCGGGTATCTATCCGAGCACCCATTTGCCGCAACGGAACGGCAATGCGCTCCATCGGACGGCGGCGCAGGCCGGCGTGCCCATCCAGCACGCTTTCGAATGGCTGGCCGGCCAGGATACCTGCCAGCAAGCGCATGGTGGTACCCGAACCCTGGCAGTCAATCGGCTGGCTTTTGGCCGGCGGGCTAAACCCAAGCAATCCTTGCCCATGGACAACAAATTCGTTGTCGCCCATCGTTTCCACCTGGATACCCAGGGAGCGCAGGGCTTTCAGTGTGGCTTGGCAGTCGGCGGCCCGAAGCCAGTTGCGCACATGGGAGGTGCCTTGGGCGAGTGCTCCCAGCAGCAAGGCCCGGTGTGAGATGGATTTGTCTCCTGGGACGGTCAGGCTGCCGCGGAGACTGGCGGCCGGTTGGACGTGTAGCTTCATTGATGGTACTCCAACAATATCTAGCTGCGGCGCAATTGGCCTGGACCGGCAACTTGCCGGTCAGCCTGGTTTTCCGGGGCGACGGGGACTGGTGCCGGGAAAGGGGACAATCGTTCCGCAGTGCTCGGTCTGGAAAAACAATGGGCAGGCCACGGCGCCGTGGCACGGGGTAGAATTCAATCGCAACTATACTCGATCCTGTCAATTCGAGCAACCGCCGGCTTTTTGTTCTGATGGCCCGCCTTGTAAAAAAAGCGTGGTCGGCTAAAATCAATCTGGCCCGACTTTCCGGCAAGGAAAGGCCTGGGCTGCATTTCACACACAAGGAGGATCTTTGTGCCCAATCGAGAAGAAACCTGGCAGTTGGTATGTGAGTACACGCCCAGCTTGAGCCTGCGGCGACATATGTTAGCCGTTGAGGTTGCTATGCGGGCCTACGCCCGCCGGTTTGGCGAGGACGAGGCGCTTTGGGCGATCGTCGGCCTGGTGCACGACTTTGACTACGAGCAAAATCCCGAAGTGGCCCTGGACGGTCACCCGAATGCGGGTGCGCCCATTTTGCGCCAGCGCGGCTACGATGAGACGGTAGTCAGGGCGGTTCTATCTCACGCGACCGAGGTGACTGACGTCGAACGGCAAAGCCGGCTGGAACACGCCCTATTTGCCGTTGACGAGTTGACCGGATTGATCACCGCCGTAGCCCTGGTGCGGCCCTCGAAAAACGTCGCCGATGTCAAGGTCAAATCGGTGAAGAAGAAATGGAAAGATAAGGCTTTTGCCGCCGGAGTGAACCGGGGCGACATCGAGCAAGGCGCGACGGCGCTGGAAATGGATTTGTGGGAGCACGTCGGCGTTGTGCTTGAGGCCATGCAGTCCATTGCCGGCGATTTGGGTTTGGACGGAAGCGAAGTCAGCTAGGAAAAATCAGGGTTGCCTGACAGCCACAACTGGTTCAGGCAACCCTTTCGGTTAGTTGGTCAGTTTCTGTTTCTACTTATCCAGGGCCACTCGCAGCTCCGCGTGAGTTTGGGCGTATTCCAGGATCGGTATGCCCTCCTGGAAGGCTTGAGCAGCCTGTTGTAGAGCGAGGGTGCCGGCGTTGACGCCCATCGGGTGAGTGGTGATTCCGCTGCCGGCCAGCATCATAGCATCGGTGCCGAAGATTTCCAGATTGGGCGTCAGCGTGGCCGGGTTCAGCCCTCCCGACACAGCGGCCATCATCGGCTTGATAGCCTCCATAGGTTCGGTCATCACGCATGCCAGTTGTCGCACTTCGTCGGGTTGGGCGCCCACCAGGTAACCGCCCACCGTACTGACCCGGAAGTAGTCGCCGCCCAACAGCCGGGCGAAGCGGGCCACCACACGTGGGTCGACTCCCTGTCCGGGTGCCCGCCCGAAGGCCTCTTTGCCGCCGCAGTGGGCGTAAATGGGGACGCCGGGTTTGAGCCCGCGCAGCGTTTCCAAACTGCTGAAACCGGCGGCGAAGAAATTGACCATAAGCGCATTGGCCCCATTCTCCAAAGCGATCTCCGCATTTTTCCTCAACTGATCCGGCCCGGCGGTTACGTGCGGGGCGTAAAGCACTTTCCGTCCAGTTTGATCCTCGGCGCGTTTGAGCGCTGCCACAACAGTCTGTACCCGCTCCTCGAGCGGACAATAAGCCGCATTGAGCATCTTTTCGTCATCTTTGATAAAACGCACGCCGCCGATCGCTGCCTGGTAACATATGTCGGCCACCTGTCCCGGTGTCAGCCCGGCGGTGGGTTTGACGATGGTACCGATGATGATCTCATCCGGGGCGACGTCCAGTATTTCCCGGGTGCCTTCAGGTCCAAAACCGGGGCCGGGGAAGTAGTGCAAAGCCGCGGGCGGCAGCCGGAAGTCCAGCAGGCGCGACTTTTCGTAGGCGGTCAGCGCGTGGGTTCCACCGCCAATCATCGTCAACCAGAGACAGGAGAAAGCTGCCTCTTCCAGGTTCAGGTTGATCAGCGGGAAAAGGATATCGATCTCTCCTTTGCCGGCTTCGATCGGCCGGATGTCACCGACCTGGGCGCGACACTGCTGGAACAGGTCTGTCGGCTGACCAGGACCGGACCAGTTGCCGGTGCTCTCGATGGATGCAATGGTTTCGGCCACCTGATCCAGCGTCTGTGAAGATTCGATGTAATACGTCGCCAAAAAATGCCGGCTCAAGTCGTAAGACGTCATACGTTCCTCCAGTGGGAAAGGGAGCAGGATGTTTCGTCAGACGAGGAGACTTCAGGTCGGATACTCCCTTCAGTCTCCCCGTATCAAGCTCCAAAGAAAAAATCTCTCGAGTTGGTCTGATGCCTGTCAGTCGACCTGCAGAATGGCCGGTCGCTGTAGCGTATTGCCGCCAATCGTGACGTCCAGCATTGGCCAACCCTGAATGGTGGTCAAGACCTGATTACCCTCGGCCCGGACGAGAATGGTGTCCTCCGACTTCACGCCGGCGATGGATGGGTTCCAGGCATAGGCCTGGCCGGCATAAACCTGAGCCATAGAATCGGGTGTGGCCAAAAAGTCGCGCGGTTCGTAGCTGGCCGGACCTCCCTGGTGGTGGTATTCCCACTCTCCCTGGAAACCGTGATTGGCATAGGCATCAGAGGCCATCTGGAGGATTTCGCCCAGGCGCGCACCGGGGCGCGTGTGGGTGATAAAGGTCGCATCGACTGCCGCGCAAGCTACCTGTTTCTCCTGTAATTCGGCGGGCAATTGGCCGAAGTGCACCAAGCGCGTAATCGATGCCACCAGTCCCTGCCGTCGACCGCAGAGCACCAACATCGCGTATTTCTGCATCCGTTTGCCGGTCGGGATGGGATGGCGCACGTTGAAGATGCGTTCATCAACGGCGATCAAGTTAACGATTGGCCAGGCCTGCCGCGCCAGGGTCTCCCGGCCGAGTATGGCCGCGATCTCGTATTCGGTCATACCGGGTTTTACCTGGCGAATGGCTGCGTCCATTGCCTGGGCGCAGATGCCGCCCAATTGCGCGAAGCGTTCGCCCTCGGCCGGTGTCAGTTGGGTGCGCAGATCAATGAAATCGGTCGTCAGGTCGATGGCATCGGCGAGGGGGGAATCGGCGCCGACTTTGCGCCCTTTGGTCAGCTCGGCGATGGCCGGATTGGGGATGTGCCATGGAGCCACCATATACTTGGGGGCCAGATCGGCCAACGGCTCCTCGGCCTCGAGCCGAGGCGCCTCGATGTTGTTGGTCACCAGGTAAACATTGTCCGCAGTTACCACAAGGCTGGCGACGCCAAAATCCGATGCTGTATTGACATAACAATTAGCGCCGTCAGTCAGCCAGGCAAAGTTGCTGATTCGGTTGATGAGAATCACATCCAATTTGCGGTCGGCCAGCAGTTTCCGAACTTGTTCCAGTTTTTTCTGAGCGTCTCCCATTTCGTCTCTCCTATTCGTGATGGTAAACATCCCAACCTAGATAGTTGCTCAATGCTTCCTCTAATGCCATCGCAGTCTGTGAAAGATTGGCGGCCACGTGATGCTCGTAACGATTCTTGCAGATGAAATATAGAAGGTCCTGCAATCCGGGCACGTAGGCGACACCGACGCCGCCAAAGGTATCTATCGGATCGTCGGTGAATTCGGCTTCGCCCAGATAGGCCGACATACGGGCTGTCAGGTCATCGGTGCTGACGCGCAGGTAGGTGAACGGTCCCTGCTTGATGCGTCCGTTCAGCAGGCCATACGTGTTGTCTTCGCCCATCGTCTTGGAAAGGCCGGGATGGCAAGCGACGCGCGGAGTGCAGGTGAAGGCCTGAGACGGCAGGTTGGAGCAATGGAAAACGACAGCCTTGTCCGGGTCGTCCTCGTAGTTGTTGTTCCAGTCCAGCAACATGCTGGGTGTACCCGAGGCCAGTTGCAGCGCATACATGCTCAGCGCACCGACCACATCGACCTCACAGGCGCTGGGCAACAGCTTGTTGCTCAACATACTCATAACCGTACAGGGCATAATACCAAAATACTCTTCGATGGCGGTCCAACATTGGAGGGCAGTGGCATTCAGAGCGCTGTCTTTCATCCAGCGATCAATCACCACGCTGAAGCGTACCATCCTATCCAGGCTAACCTGGGGTACGTGACTGGTTTCGATGTAGTCCTGGATCTCCGCCCACTTGGCCATAACGTCGGCATCGTTCGATTTAAGTTTGTCGGCTTGCCCGATAGCTTCGGACAGGTCCAGGGTCTCCACTGAAATGCCCTCAAACTCGAGCAGTTTCTCGCTATAGCGGACCGTATTAAAATCTCTCGGGCGGGCACCCAGGGCACCGATGCGGGCGCCACGAACACCCTTGACGACGCGGCAGGTGGCGGCGAAGGTGTCCAGGTCGTGTTTGAATGTTGGTGAGTCTGGGTCCGTGGTGTGTAGGGTCGTCAGGGTGAAAGGAATGTCGTATTGGCTCAAATTGTTGCAGACCGAGATCTTGCCACAAAAGCTATCGCGACGGTTGGTGAACTCGAGTTTGCCCATTCGATCGGGATAAGCGTGCACCAGTACCGGCACGTCCAGCCCTGAAAGGCGAATAGCGTTGGCCACGGCCCGCTCGTCGCCGAAATTGGGCAAAGTGACGACCAAACCGTCGATCTCATCGGCGTGCTCTTTGAATAATTGGGCACAAGCCTGGGAATCAGCCAGCGTTTGAACGGTGCCGTGAGGCGTGTCTTCGCTGCCGACCACGACCACCTCGTAGCCTTGATCGAGTAGCAATTTGAGCATTTCTGCGCGGCCTTCTTCACAAACGTGATCGGGGAAACCTGCTCGATTGGCGACGATCAGGCCCAGGGTCATTCGCGTCATTATTGCCTCCTGTTTTCCAGTCAAAAGAATATCACTTGTGGTTGGGTAAAAGATCAGAAAATGATTTGCCAAAAGATCGTTTGCAGGTGATGCTGCCAGAGTACTGGAGTCAGGCCGGCTTGTCAAAAGAGTCGCCGGCTGCGATCAACACAGTAACACCGCGCTGGCGTAAGCCGCGCACCAGATCGATCGGCGCCTTATCGTCGGTTACTAGCGTCCGGATGGATTCGATTGGGGCGACCGGTATCAGGCCTACCTTGCCGAATTTGCTGTGGTCGGCGGCGATGATCAACTCCTGGCTGGCCTGAATCATACGTTTTTTGACCCCGGCCTCCATAAAATCCATCGTCGTCAGGCCGTGCTCCAGTGAAATACCATCAATACCTAGAATCGCTTTGTTGGCACGGAACCCATGCAACATGTTCTCAGCCACTTCGCCGACCAACGACAGGCTTTCAGGCTGCAGGTAGCCACCGGTCAGAAATATCTTCAGGTCCGAAGTGGCCGCCAGTTCCGGCCACAAGTTGTTCAGGGCGCAGGAGACGATGGTCAGGCCTCGCTTCTGATCCAGATTGCGGCACACTTGAAAGCTGGTTGTGCCACCGTCGATCATAATCGTTTCACCGTCATTAACCAATCCGGCAGCGACGCGACCGATGGCCTCCTTCTCGGACTGTAAAACGTCAATGCGGTCCATAAAGCGGGGTTCGTTGAATGAAGGCGGATACAGCTCGTGGTTAGTGACCGCCAGTACTGCGCCACCGTATACGCGCCGGGCCAATCCTCGTTTCTCCAATTCCGCCAGATCGAGCCGGATTGTGGCCGGGGTCAAATCGAAGCTGGTCGCTAACTCGCTGGCGAGCACTTTGCGCTCTTTCAGGAGTTTCTGCGAGATTTGCCACAGTCGCTCTTCACGCAACATGCGCGTCTTCCTTGTCTCTCCTGATGGGAGTGGGGCATCGAACCGGCCTGAATGAGCCGGCTCTCTGATGGCAGTCAGGCCCGAACAGACTGTCAAAAGCAAGAATCCAATCAGTGGTGAACGGTTTCCAGCTGACAGTCTGTAATCGCCAGCCCGCCTACATATTATAAGGCCAAGACAGCCATACTGTCAAATCAAAACCAAGGTTCCTTTTTGTTATTTTGCGTTGTTGCTTCAAAAACCATTGATTAACCACGACTTTGTATTAGGTTTATTTGTCTTAATTTTCGTTAGATTTGACTCCTCTCCGAGGATGCGTATAATGGGAATGACGGTTTGTTGAGGACACACTCATCGTCCTGCCGTGATCACGAGGAGCGAGATCACCATCCTCTGTACGCGATGGGTCAACGCCGGGGCCGGTGACGCTCTTGTGTTGCTGCCGCTGTCCGGTTTCTCTCGAGGGGCGACGCACGAGAAGATCAAGTCGGGTTGGGACGGGCATTTTGGGTAGCGAGGCCGACCGTCAAAACGTGCCAACGGGTAATCATCTCTTCACGCGGGAGGGACTATGAGCCAATCTATGAAGGGGCGTGATCGATTTCTGGCAACGCTGCGCAGAGAGGCCGTCGACTGCGTTCCGATATTCGAGACCGTGATTCATCCTGCTGTGATACAGGGGCTGATGCCAGGTGCGACCTACGCCGACTTTGCCGATGCGCTGGGCCTTGATTGCGTGGTGACGTCGACACCATCCTCGCTCTACAGGCAAGAAGTTGTCTCCGAAGAGGATGGACGGCAACTGATACGCACCGAATGGGGCGAGTTACGGGCCAGAACGGCCGAATTGGTGCCGATACCCGTCGATTTCCCGGTGAAGAGCCGGCGCGACTGGGAGACCTATACGCTTCCGGACCCGGATGCGCCCGGTCGCCTGGAGCAGTTGGAGCACCTGGTAGCGCGCTTCAAGGGTGAGAAGGCGATTGGCGTTCACCTGCACGATGCCTTCAATTATCCGGCCTACATCCTGGGGATGACCGGTCTCTTTACCGCTATGTATGAAGATCCCGGCCTGGTGCACGATGTAGTAGCGGCGACCGTGGAGCACAATGTGCACATGGTAGACAATGCGGCCGCGCTGGGCGCCGATTTTGTGTTGCTGGGCGACGATTACGGGGGCAGGAGCGGACCGTTGATGTCACCCACTCATTTTCGCGAGTTCTTCCTGCCCGGCTTCAAGCGCGTGGTCCGGGCGGCCAAGGAGGCCGGGCTGTATGTGGTGAAACACACAGACGGTCAGGTGACTTCGCTTCTGGAGCCCATGATCGAAGCCGGCATCGATGCCTTTCACCCTTCCGATCCCAGCGCAGGCATGGACATCGTGCAGGTCAAAGCCACGTTTGGGGATCGTATCGCGGTGGCGGGCGGCATCGATTGCGGCGAACCGCTGAGCGCCTGGCCGTTGCAACGCTTGGTGCAGGAAGTCAGGCGACGTATCCGCCAGCTGGCTCCGGGAGGAGGCTGGTTGATCGCCTCCAGCAACGCTGTCTTCTCCGGAACCCGGCCCGAAAACTACGCTGCTCTGGTTTGGGCGGCGCGTGCTTTCGGTCAATACGATAATCTGGACAGGTACACACCGGTGTCTGACCTGGAACAACGTTTCGTTTTTCTTGGTTTGTGAGAATCGTCCTTATGGCGTTTGCAGTCCGCGGCGCGGGGACGCCCTTCCGCAAATCATTGGCACCATATCAACCTTACATTCAAAATTTGAGGAGCTATCTGCATGTTAGGAAAACAGGTTCGTCTGAATCGACTGATTAATCGTGAATCAGGCAAGATGCTCAACATTGCTATGGATCACGGCGTGGCCACGGGCTATGACACAGTGCCGCAGGGTCTGGAAATCGTCTCCAAGGTCCTGCCGGAGGTTGTGGCTTCGAAACCGGATGCGGTTGTCTTTCAGAAAGGCATGGCGATGCATTGTTGGGGGCCATTCGCCGGTCAGGTCCCCTGGATAATGCAGAGCACTATTTTTGTGCCCCACATTCCCAACGTCGATCATCAAATTGCCAGTGTTGAGGAAGCCATGCGACTGGGCGCCGATGCCATCGCTATGACCATTACTGTTGGAGATGATCAGTCGGCGGAGATGATTGCTATGCTGGCGCAAGTGGTCAAAGAAGCAGCGGTGGTCGGCTTGCCGGTGGTGGCCCACATATACGCCAAGGGCGATCAGGTTCCTCCCGAGAAGGAATATGCCTTGAACTACGTGCGCTACGCCGCCCGGGTGGGCGCCGAGGTGGGCGTCGATATCTGCAAGGTGGCTTACACCGGCTCGCCTGACACGTTTGCCGAGGTGGTCGAAACGTGCCCGGCCTTGGTAGTTGCTTCCGGCGGGCCGCGCCAGAACACATTGGAGGGCTTCCTGGGTATGATCCGTGGCGTGATGGACGCCGGTGCCGCCGGGGCCACGATTGGTCGTAACGTTTGGGGCAGTGAAAACATTTCGGCCACCATGGCGGCGCTGCGGGCTATCGTGCATCAAGATGCCAGCCTGGAACAGGCGCTGGACGTGTACAAGGCCAGTGTGGCTGCCAAGAAATAGCCCCCAATAGACGATGACTCTGATGGCGCCCCTCACCTCGTGAGGCCGGCTTAACCGGCGAGGCGAAAGGGGGTGCTATTGGATAGAGT
>CAZHBM010000074.1:0-12156 GCA_964529945.1 uncultured Anaerolineales bacterium
TCCCGACGATCATCGGGCACGAGTTTTCCGGGACGGTGGCAGCTTTGGGCGAAGGGGTTACCGGTTTTGAGGTCGGGGATGGCGTGGCCGTCTTCCCGTTGCTCTGGTGTGGCCACTGTGCACCCTGCGAACAGGGGCGTTACGTTCAATGCACGGACTACGGCTACCTGGGATCCCGGGATGACGGGGCCTTCGCCGAGTACGTGACCGCTCCGGCGATGAACCTGGTGCCGGTCCCGCGCGACGTTTCTTTGGACGAAGCGGCGATGACCGAACCGGCGGCAGTCGCCCTACACGCCTTGCGCCGCAGCGGCGGCAACTTGTTTGGCAAGGATGTCGTCATTTATGGCGCCGGTCCCATCGGTCTCATGGTTGCCCAATGGGCCAGAGCGATGGGAGCCTATCAAGTCATTTTGTTTGACATCGTCCAGGAAAAACTGGACATGGCCAAAGCAATGGGCTTTGGACTGGCTTTCAACAGCAAGACTATCGACCCGGTCCAACAGGTGTTATCCCTCACCCGGCAGCAGGGGGCTGACGTGTGCGTCGAGGGTGCCGGCGTTCCCCAGACCTTCAATCAGGCGCTGGCGGCCACAGGGCGGAGGGGGACGATGATCGTGTTGGGCAATCCGGCTCGAGATCTGGCAGTGCCATCAGCATTGATCTCCCAGATGATGCGGCGCGAGATCGACGTGCTGGGCACCTGGAATTCTGATTACAGCACCGCCGGTAATGATGATGATTGGCATTCGGTTTTGGCGGCGATGGCCGGCGGCGTGGTCGATTTCAAACCATTGATCACCCACCGCATTCCGTTATCGAAAGCGTTTGACGCGCTGAAGATGATGCGTGATTCGAGCCAGTTTTATTCGAAAGTATTGGTTTATCCTGACTCAGAAGGAGTGTAAATCACAGATGAAAGCAGCCGTGCTTGAGGCGTTGGATCGCCTTGTTGTGAAAGAAGTGCCCGACCCGGAAATCGACGACGACTCTGCACTTTTGCGGATAGAAGCAGTCAGTATTTGTGGTTCCGACGTGCGAATACTGCACCACGGGAATCCACGCGTGAAACCGCCGACGATTATCGGCCACGAAGCGGCCGGCGTGATTGTCAAGGCGGGAAAAAACGTCACCCGGGTGAAGGTAGGCGATCGAGTCGCCATCGGTGCCGACGTGCCCTGCGGTCAATGCGAATGGTGTCGCAACGGTTTGGGCAACAACTGCACCATCAATTATGCCATCGGCTATCAAATCCCAGGCGCGTTTGCTGAATACATGAAATTGCCCAAGCTGGTGCTGGATGAGGGTCCGGTCACAAAGGTCTCCGACTCGCTCAGTTTTGAAGAGGCGGCTCTGGCGGAGCCGTTGTCCTGTGCTATCAATGGGTTGGAGTTGGTGAATATGTCCCTGGGCAAGACGGTGGTCATTGTCGGCCTGGGACCGATCGGTAGTTTTATGATTGATTTGGCCCGTGTAATGGGGGCTACCAAGGTCATCGCTGCCCAGCGCAGCCAGAAGCGAATGGAGATTGCCAGGCAATACGGCGCCGACGTGTACATCGACACCTCTTCCGAAGACCTGGTGGCCAGGTGTCTGGAAGAAACGGATGGCCGCGGTCCGGACATCGTGATTACTGCCTGTGGCTCGGTGGACGTCCACGAGCAGGCCATTGAGATGGTGGCGCATCGGGGCTACGTCAACCTGTTCGGCGGCTTGAAGAAAGATGCCCGCCCGATGTCAATCCTCTCCAACACCATTCATTACAAGGAATGTTTTGTGACCGGTTCACACGGGAGCGTGCCACGCCAACATACGCTGGCAGTCAAATTGATCGAAAAGGGGATGGTGCGTATGAAACCGATCATCACCCACCATTTCCCGCTGGAACAAATCAACGAAGCGTTTGAAGTGATGGAAAGTCGCCAGGGGATGAAAATTGTGATCCAACCTCACGGCGGCGCTTGAGGCGCCGGCTGCGTAGCATATCCCGCCGTATTTGTGCGCCGGCTCTTCGGGAATAGCTTCTCCCCGAAGAGCCGGTTTCTTTTCGGGCAACTGGCCGGTCCCCAACGTCAGACCTGCACATTATACCAACAAAACTAACCGAATCTGCGTTGACAGGTGGTTGGTTTCGTGATATGATGGAACCGGTTCCAATTGGAACCGGTTCCAATTGGCGCGTTTAATCTATATTGGGGGTGGCATGCCTGTCACTATACGCGACGTGGCGAAGCACGCCGGTGTCGGAGTAGGCACCGTCTCACGCGTGCTTAACGAGAATCCTTCTGTGAGCGACAGTACCCGCCGGAAGGTGCTGTCGGCCATCGAAAAACTGGATTATCGACCCAGCCCCATCGCCCGCCGTCTATCCCTACGAAAAACCCTCACCGTTGCCGTTATCGTGCCATTCTTCACTCGCCCATCGTTCGTAGAACGCCTACGGGGTGTCGAACATGCCCTGGCCGATAGTGAATACGATCTGATCCTTTTCAATGTCGAGACAACCGGTAGGCGGGATGAATACTTCGTGAGTGTGCCTCGCCGTGAGCGGACTGATGGATTGCTCATAATCTCTCTTTCGCCCACCGATGAGGCAGTCAGCCAGTTCTTGCAGTACGGAGTGCCCACTGTACTCATTGATGCCCATCACCCAAGCCTCAGTCGGGTCGTGATTGATGATGTGGATGGTGGACGGCTGGCCACCCAGCACCTGATTGATTTGGGCCACCGGCGGATCGGATTTGTCGGCGATCATTTTCAAGACCTCTTTAACTCGTTCCACTGTCGTGATCGTTACTGCGGCTACCAACAAGCGCTCAAAGAGGCCGGAATCCAACTCCGGGCCGATTACTATCGCGAGGTCGAGCACGGTCGCGAAAGTGCCCGGCAGGCGGGACACGATCTGCTTGCCTTGCCGGAACCACCGACGGCAATTTTTGCCGCCAGTGATACGCAGGCCATCGGTGTTGTGGAGGCGGCGGAAGACATGGGCCTGCGTGTTCCAGAGGATGTGTCTGTAGTTGGTTACGATGATATCGAGGTGGCAGAGTTTGTGCATTTGACGACGGTACGGCAGCCGTTGTTTGCCTCCGGAGTGGAGGGAGTAGGGCTGTTGCTTGATACCATAGAGGACCGGACACCAACCCCCCGGCGACTTCTTTTGCCTCTTGAACTGGTCCAGCGTGGTACCACTGCGCCGCCATTGTGATCTCCCCACGCATGTCTTATAGATCTATTCCGTAGTACCTGAAAATAACAGCTGGTTTTCGCTCTAAATGAGCACAGAAGGATTGGTGGATGTCAGCGTTGACAGCAGACGATGAACGCAACCTGGACGTACTGGCGCTCGGTGAGGCGGTCGTTGATCTGATCTCCAAACAGACTGTGACCTCACTTGCTGAGGCGAATGGTTTTTCGGCATTTGTTGGTGGTGAAGTCACCAACGTTGCCCTTAACGTGGTCCGGCTGGGTGGACGGGCTGCGACTGTGGTTTGCGTCGGTGACGATGGATTCGGTGTATTCATCAAGCGCCACCTCACTACCGCCGGCGTGGTGACAGATTACGTCCAAACCGTTCAGGATGTCCCGACAACGACTGTGGTTGCCTCACGCCAGACCGCAACGCCCGATTTTATCATTCATCGTGGTAGCGATGCCTACATCTCTATCAATGCCTTGGTTCGAAAGGCGATCACCGATGCGCGCGTGGTTCACACTTCCGCCTTTGCGCTCTCCCGCGATCCCGCCCGGGCGGCTATTCAGCAGGCACTTGAGGACGCACGGGCTGCCGGTTGTCTCATATCGTTGGATCCGAATTACCATCCTCGAATCTGGCCCGATACTGTGGACCTCGAGGCTGTGTTGGCCGAAACGTGTGCCCTCGTAGATGTTGCCAAGCCATCCCTGGATGATTGTGTCCGCCTGTTCGGCCCGGGAATGCCGCCTGCCGACTACGCCCAACGCTTCCTTGATTGGGGTGTACGTGTCGTGGCGCTGACGATGGGACATCAAGGCGTGCTGCTGAAAACGTCTTCTGGCAGCGCGTACCGCATTGAACCGGAAAAGGTCAGAGTTGCAGACGTGACAGGGGCCGGTGACGCTTTCTGGAGCGGGCTTTTGATGGGCCTGCTCGACGGATATTCGCCCGAAGAAGCGGCGTGCCTGGGGCAATTGGTCGCAGAGATCAAGATTCGGACTGTCGGTCCTTTGCCCCGTTCGATCGATCGCTGCCATCTGTATGAAAAACTTGCCCGCGTTAAAGACGACATCCTCGTCCCGTTATCCGGGTCTTAATGACCGAGCGGGGAGGGCAGAAAAGGAGGTGATCTCAGTCAAAGCAAAGGGTTGGACACCTGGCATTTTGTTTTGAGATGTTCGAATAAAACGTGGCAATTTCAAGCTTGATAGATATTCCTAGGAGGAAAAAGAATGAAAAAGCACGTGTCTGTTTTGTTGGGACTGCTGATCATCATTGCGATGGTGGCTACGGCTTGCGGTGGCGCCGCCACCCCGGCGCCGGCCACACAAGCGCCTGCCACAGAGGCAGTCGTGGCGACCGAAGCGCCGGCAGCTGCGGCCGCGATGGATTTTACCGGCCATCCGTGGGCAGAACGAGCCTACAAGGGTGAGTTCAAGGGCACGGTCGTGACTGCTGCCGGCCCCTTCACCGACGAGGACGCCGTGAAATTCGACGCGACAATGGCCGATTTTGAAAAAGCGACCGGCATCGACATCCAGTACGAAGGCTCGAAAGAGTTTGAGACGACGATATCGGTGCGAGTGGATGCGGGCGACGCCCCCGACATCGCCGACTTCCCGCAACCCGGTCTCTTGGCCAACTTCGTTAAGGATGGCGACGTGGTCGATGTCAGCACATTCCTGGACATGAATGCGCTGAAAGGCAACTACAACCAGGGCTGGCTCGACATGGCCATGATGGCCGGTCCCGGCGACAAGCCGATCATGGCCGGCGTGTGGGAGCGTGTTAATGGCAAGAGCCTGGTGTGGTATCCCAAGGACGATTGGGACAAGGCCGGTTATGAAATCCCACAGACATGGGACGATATGATGGCCTTAACGAAACAGATCGCCGACGATGGTGATACGGCATGGTGCATCGGCATCGAGAGCGGCACGGCCACCGGCTGGCCGGCCACCGACTGGGTTGAAGAAATTATGCTGCGCACCACCTCTCTGGACAACTATGACAAATGGACGACCGGCGAATTGAAGTTCGATTCGCCTGAGGTGAAGCACGCCGTTGAGGTGATGTCGGACATCTGGCTAAACGACAACTACGTCTATGGCGGACGAAACTCGATTGTGACAACCTTCTTCGGAGATGCGCCGGCGCCCATGTTCGATGAGCCGCCCAAGTGCTGGTTGCACAAACAGGGCAACTTCATCACCAGTTTCTTCCCGGCCGATGCGGTCGCCGGGAAAGACTACGACTTCTTCTACCTGCCGCCCATCGACGCCCAGTACGGCAAGCCGGTTCTGGTAGCCGGTGACATCTGGGCGATGTTCCACGACCGCCCCGAAGTCCGGGCAGTGATGGACTACTTCACCATGGGTATCCACCTCAAGACCTGGATCGAGTCCGGTGGAGCCATCTCACCGCACTACGATTCCAGTCTTGACTGGTACACCAACGATGTGGATCGCGGTGTGGCCGAGATTATCCTGAATGCGGACAGTGTTCGATTTGATGGGTCGGACCTGATGCCGGGTGAGGTTGGGTCCGGTTCCTTCTGGAAAGGAATGACCGACTATGTCAGTGGCGCCGCTGATCTCGATACGGCTATGAAAGAAATCGACGCGGCCTGGCCAAACAAGTAACAGGTACGCTGTGTCTCAGGCCGCTTGGTTCCAGGGAGTGGCCGCGAGTTGAGTGAATGCCTGGGGGCAGGGCAATGTGGTTGCCGGTTGCCCTGCCCATCTTTTTTGGGGTGGTATTAGACTGCAGTAGGGGGATCAAGATGCAACAATCGCTGCAACCTGAATCCAAGCCCAACCCGGTGCTGTCTTTTGTGACAGGAACGTTAGGGCGAATACTCGTCTCCTTGGCGATACCCATTGTCACCTTCGTCGTCTTGTGGCAGGGTTTCATCTTTTTGCGTGATAGTAATGCGCCCAAGTTGGTCATGGTTTTCGTGGCCATCCTGTGGGGAGTCGGTGGCGTCGCGACTCTGTATTTGGTAGCCAACTACCTGGTCGAGCAACTGCCGCCTGACACACGCAAACGCATACAGCCATTCGTGTTCGTCGGACCGGCTGTCGCCATTCTGGCTTGGTATCTGGCAATTCCCGCCATGCGTACTTTCTACATCAGCCTCTTCAACCGTGACAGTACCCAGTTCGTCGGCCTCCAGAACTATATCGCTGTCTTCGCCCAGCGTTTCATGTGGGAGTCGTTCCGCAACAATGTCATGTGGATTTTGTTTGGCGCAACCTTTTCGGTGGTGCTGGGCTTGGTGATCGCGGTATTGGCTGACCGGAGCCGTTTCGAGTCGGTGGCAAAGTCATTGATCTTCTTGCCCATGGCAATCTCGTTTGTCGGTGCCGGCGTTATCTGGAATTTCATCTACGAGGTGCGTGACGTTGCTGACCCTCAAATAGGCCTTTTGAACGCGATTGTGGTTGCCTTAGGAGGGCAACCGCACGCCTGGACGGCCTGGACGGAAATACGGCCTTGGAACAACCTGTTCCTGATCGTGATCGTGATATGGCTGCAAACCGGCTATGCCATGGTGCTCTTCTCGGCGGCCATCAAGGGGATACCGCACGAACTGTTGGAAGCTGCCCGGGTGGACGGTGCGACGGAAATCCAGGTATTCTTCAGAATTATGATACCGTACATTATGGGCACGATCGTGACGGTCGGCACCACAGTCGTCATCTTCACGTTGAAGATTTTCGACGTGGTCATTGTGATGACGGGGGGTCAGTTTGGAACGGAGGTGATCGCCACGCAGTTCTACCGGCAGTACTTCTCCAATCGAAATTTTGGCTTCGGTTCGGCGATTGCCATTGTGCTGTTGATTGCGGTTATACCCGTCATGATCTACAACCTGAAGGAATTTGGGGAACGGGAGGCTTTCTAGGATGGCAAATAAACCTGCGAGCAAGAAGAGGGGGAGACTGGTTAGCGACCTCCTGGTCAATGGTGCGTTGGCGCTGATCTGCATCCTGTGGACGATTCCCACCTTCGGTTTGTTCATATCGTCTCTCCGTACCCGCGAGGACATTCTTAGTTCCGGTTGGTGGACGATTTTCCCGCACCGCGAATGGGTGGTCGCCAAGACAATTGATCCGCCCACTGATCAAAACCGTGATGGCGTCATGACCATAGATGGCATACAGGGTACCTTCGAGCAGTTTCGTCAAGGTATCGAGGCGCCCGACGGCAGGCGTGTGTTGTGGTTGGGGAACAAACGTTTGGGGACGATCCAGATTGAGCAAAAACGATGGGTAATGAATGCGAACTTCACCCTGGACAATTACAACAAGGTTCTGACGGGCAAGGAATACCAGTTGACGTCGCCTGACGGGGCAACCCGGACAGTAAAAGGAGACGATTTCTCGGGCGCCTTTTTGAACAGCCTTACCGTCACGATACCGGCGACTATCATTCCGATTCTGATTGCTGCTTTTGCGGCCTACGGGTTCGCCTGGATGCGTTTCCCGGGGCGCAGGAGTTTCTTCATCCTGGTGGTGGCGCTGCTGGTGGTGCCGCTGCAATTGGCATTGGTCCCCATTCTGCGTGACTACGTTAACCTCAACCTGAATGGGACCTTCCTGGCGGTATGGTTGGCCCATACCGGGTTTGGCCTGCCGCTGGCGACCTATCTGTTGTACAACTATATCAGTTCTTTGCCGCGAGACATTCTGGAATCGGCATTCATCGATGGCGCGTCACATTTCACGATCTTTATGCGCCTGATCTTGCCGTTGTCGGTTCCTGCCCTGGCGAGTTTCGCAATTTTCCAGTTCCTTTGGGTATGGAATGACTATCTGGTGGCCTTGATCTTCATCGGCAACAAAGCGGAGGTACAGGTGCTGACCATGCGCATCGCCGAAATCGTCGGCTCCCGGGGCGCCGACTGGCACCTGCTGACTGCCGGCGCGTTTGTGTCGATGATCTTACCTTTGGCGGTTTTCTTTTCGCTGCAACGCTTCTTCGTACGTGGCCTGTTGGCCGGCTCGGTCAAGGGATAAAGAAAGAGACTGCTGTTTTGTCTTATCACCCGATGCTCATTTACGGGCATCGGGTGATTACCCGTGCCTGATAACCGAAGTCCTGAAAACGAAGATTGTTGCCTATCAGAAAGGATCGACGATTTGAGTATCCTGAGCTTTCCGGATGGCTTTGTCTGGGGCGCGGCCACTTCCGCCTACCAGATTGAAGGCGCCTGGGACGAAGATGGCAAAGGCGAGAGCGTCTGGGATCGTTTCTGTCGCCGGCCTTACGTCATCCGGAATGGCGACACGGGAAAGGTGGCGTGCGATTTTTATCATAGGATGCCCGACGATGTGGCTCTTATGCGCCGGTTGGGGTTGCCATCGTATAGCTTTTCTGTGGCCTGGCCGCGGGTAATGCCACAAGGCCGGGGCGCCGTTAACGAGAAGGGACTGGAATTCTACGACCGGCTGGTGGATGCGTTGTTGGCAGCCGGCATCGAGCCAAAAGTGACGCTTAATCACTGGAACTTCCCGCAGGCGCTGGAAGATGCCGGCGGGTGGCCTTGCCGCGACAGCGTGGGCTGGTTCGCCGATTATGCCCAGGTCGTCTTCGATCGTTTGGGAGATCGCGTGCGTTTGTGGGTAACTCACAATGAACCGTGGGTCGTATCGATGTTGGGCTACGGCTATGGCACCCACGCGCCGGGCATATGTGACTTCTCCAAGGCGTATCAGGCAGCTCACCATTTGCTCCTGTCGCACGGGGAAGTGGTGCAACTATTCCGTCAGAATGGATATGAAGGCGAAATTGGCATCGTGCTCAATTTGCCCCATTACCTGCCGGCCAGTACGAGCGCAGCCGACGAGGAAGCCTGCCGCCGGGCCGATATGGGGACGACCAAGCTCTTCCTGGAGCCGGTCTTCAACGGGGTTTATCCGGAGGCCTTGTGGGACTGGATTGGACCTCACCGGCCAAAAGTCCTGGACGGTGACCTGGGCAAGATCCAACGTGGGATTGATTTCTTGGGGGTCAACTACTATCATACCTTTGCGGTGGCCTGCCAGTTGGATGGCTCTCTGCTGAGGACGAAATTGGTTCCCTATTCCGCGCCGGGTTGGGGGCTGACGGAAATGGGTTGGGGCATTAACCCTGATGGCCTGAAGCACATCCTGTTGCGGTTGCGCGATGACTACGGCAATCCGCGCGTCCTGGTGACTGAGAATGGCTGTGCGCTGCCCGACAGGACTGGGCCGGACGAGTTTGTGGATGATTGGATGCGCATAAATTTCCTGCGCGCTCATCTGCGTGTGGCCCATCAAGCGATGACTGATGGCGTGAATCTGGGTGGATATTATGTCTGGAGCCTGATGGATAACTTTGAGTGGGCAGAGGGGTATGGCCCCCGGTTTGGCCTGGTGCGCGTCAACTACGTGACACAAAAGCGGACGCCAAAACGAAGCGCCCATTGGTACGCAGAGGTGATCGCGCAAAACGGTATTCACCTCTAACCGAAGTGTTGTGATAGATAGCATTCGATATCAAGACGTTAGGAGTCGAACATTATGCTGCAGAGTGTGGAACTGGGTAAGAAATCCCTGCAAGACTACAGAGACATAGTAGGGGACGAGGTTATCGAAGAGATCCAAGCGTTGGCTCGCCCGTTGAAAGGTGCGCGCGTTGTGAATATCAACGCGACAGCCTTCGGCGGCGGTGTTTCGGAAATCCTGTATACCCTGGTGCCCTTGATGCGTGACGTTGGTCTGGACGTCGATTGGCAGGTCATTGAAGGGGCGGACGAGTTCTTCAATGTGACCAAGTCGATGCATAACGGGCTTCAGGGAATGGATATCCCGTTCACCGACGCAATGAAACAAATCTGGGAGCGCTACAACCGGCAGAACGCAGCCAAATTTGAGGGCGAATATGATTTTGTGATTGCCCACGACCCGCAGCCGGCCGGCTTGCCGGCCTTTGCGGACAAGGCCAAGGTGGGTAACTGGATCTGGCGCTGCCACATCGACACGTCACAGCCTAACCCTGACTACTGGAACTTTATGGCCAGGTACCTGGATGGGTATCGAGCGGCCGTCTTTACCCTGCCGGAATACGTAGGCCCGGGCGTCAGTTTCGACGTGTTGGCGACCATCCCGCCTACCATCGACCCTCTGTCGCCCAAGAACCGGCCCATCGCCGAAAACGACGCCCGGGCGGTGGTTGGCCGGTACGGATTCGATCCGGACCGGCCTTTGATCGTCCAGGTGAGCCGTTTCGATCCCTGGAAAGATCCTCTGGGCGTGATAGACGCTTACCGTTTGGTCAAGAAGGATATTCCCGAGCTGCAATTGGCGCTGGTAGGTTCTATGGCCTCTGATGATCCGGAGGGTTGGGATTACTACGATAGGACGGTACGCCACGCCGGAGAGGACTACGACATCCGTATTCTGCACAATTTCCACGGGGTCGGCGGTCACGAGGTCAACGCTTTTCAGGCGGCGGCCGACGTCGTTATCCAGAAATCGACGCGCGAAGGGTTTGGGCTGGTAGTGGCCGAGGCGATGTGGAAATACAAGCCGGTGATCGGCGGCAACGTAGGCGGCATCCCGCTGCAGGTCGTTGACGGAGAAACCGGCTACCTGGTGGACAGCGTGGAAGAGTGTGCCGACCGGACGTTGACGCTGCTACAGTCGCCGGCATTGGCCCGGGCAATGGGCCAGGCTGGGCGGGAACACGTTCGCAAGAACTTCTTGTCCACCCGTCACCTGAGGGATTACCTGTTCCTGTTCAATCAATTGGGCAACGGTTGAGCTCGCCGGCCCGCAATAAACCCATTTCAACTGGAGCGTGTGAACAGCGTGCCTACCCAGCCTGAGGGCTTTCTTTGGTGGCAGACCGGCGTTGTCTACCAGGTGTACCCGCGCAGCTTCAAGGATACGACAGGTAATGGCGTCGGGGACCTGCGCGGCGTCATCGAAAAGCTGGACTACCTGAGCCAGACTCTGGCGGTGGACGCAATATGGCTGTCGCCTTTTTATCCGTCGCCGATGGCGGATTTCGGTTACGACGTTGCCGATTACCGGGGCGTCGATCCGCTCTTCGGCGACCTGGCGACTTTCGACGAATTGCTCGAAAAGGCACATCAACGCGGGTTGAGGGTCATCATTGACCTGGTCCCCAACCACTCCTCGGATCAACATGCATGGTTTTTGGACAGTCGATCTTCCAGAGACAGCGCCAGGCGTGACTGGTACGTATGGGCCGACCCCAAACCCGACGGGGCGCCGCCCAACAACTGGTTGAGTGTCTTTGGCGGTTCGGCCTGGGAGTGGGATGCCGCCACGGGGCAGTATTACCTGCACTCATTCCTGAAAGAACAACCGGATCTCAACTGGCGCAATCCGCAGTTGCGAACAGCTATGTTTGACGTGGTTCGCTTCTGGTTGGATCGTGGCGTGGATGGCTTCCGCATCGACGTGGCCCACTACATCATGAAGGACCCTCAGTTGCGCGACAACCCGCCGGCCCCGCCCGGTAGCACGGCGATCCATCGCTCGTTAGGCCCCTACGACGCCCAGCTTCACCGGTATGACAAGGGCCACCCTGACGTGCACGAGGTTTACCGTGAGTTCCGCCGGATACTGGATTCTTACAGCGCCGAACGGCCCAGAATGAGTGTTGGTGAGATTCACATATTCGATTGGAACGAGTGGGCGCGTTATTATGGATCGGCGCTGGATGAACTGCACATGCCTTTCAATTTTGCCTTGTTGAAGGTGGCGTGGGACGCCGCGGCCGTCCGCCAGGTGGTCGATACGGTCGAATCGATCCTGCCACCTGGGGCATGGCCCAACTACGTTTTTGGAAATCACGATGAGGCGCGGATTGTGTCCAGATACGGGCGCCGGCGGGCGCGAGTGGCGGCTATGCTGCTGTTGACGTTGCGGGGCACGCCGACCCTGTACTACGGGGATGAGATC
>CAZHBM010000075.1:0-9430 GCA_964529945.1 uncultured Anaerolineales bacterium
GACAGTGCTTGCCCTGGTGGGCTGCGGCAGCATAGCGCCGGCAACGGTGCAGTCGACCGAGGCAACAAGTGGTCCGTCGGGCCAACTGCAACTGGCCGGCTCAACCACAGTGCAGCCTCTGGCCGAAGTGTTGGCCGAGGCCTTCACCAGCCAGAACCCGAACGTCACCATCGAGGTGCAAGGCGGCGGTTCCAGCGTTGGCGTCACCTCCGCCGGTGAAGGCACCGTCGACATCGGCGATGCCTCCCGCGAGATCAAAACCTCCGAGATGGAGCAGTTCCCTAATCTCCACGTCTACACCATCGCCTACGACGGCATCGCCATCGTCACCAACCCCGGCGTCGACCTGCCCACCCTCAGCGTCGAGCAGGTCCGCAATATCTTCGCCGGCGAGATCACCAATTTCTACCAGGTCGGCGGACCCGATGCCACCATCGTCGTCGTCTCCCGTGAGGAAGGCTCCGGCACCCGCGCCGCTTTCGAAGAACTGGTTATGGACTACAAAGAAAACGGCGAGAGCATGTCCAAACAAATCACCGAAAAAGCCCTGTTGCAGCAGTCTAACGGCCAGGTACGCACCACCGTCGCCACGACGCCGGACTCAATTGGGTATCTCTCGTTCGGCTTCCTGGACGACTCGGTGAAACCGGTAGCCATCGACGACGTGCAGCCGACGACCGAAAATGTGAAGAACGGCAGCTATCCAATCTTCCGGCCGTTGAACATGCTCACCAACGGCGAGCCCGGTCCCCTGGCGCAGTCGTTTATCGACTTTATCTTAAGCGATCAAGGCCAGAAGATTGTGTCCGAAGAATACATTTCCGTGAAGTAATGAACTCCGGTTGCTGCGGGCGAAGGGGCGCACGGTCACAACTGTGTGCCCTTTCTGCACGCGACAAGTAGCGAGCGCAAAGGATAGCAAATGCAACAATTTACACCTGCCGAAACAAACCAAACGGCCCAACACCGACGGCCATTTCTGGTCTCCCTGCTAGCCGGTGTGCTGGCTCTGTTGTCTTTGGGCGTCATCGTAGGGGGTCTTTATCTAACCGTGCTCTCATCCGGCGCCCCTCCTGATAGGCTTCAGATTCTGTTGGCTGCGGTATTGGTGGCCGCACTGGGCGCCGTAATCGCTCGTGGGTTGTGGACGTTGCGCAATTGGGCGCGCACGGCGCTGATGAGCCTGTTGGGACTGGGGTTGCTCTATTTCGCGGTAACGATATTGTTTGAAGTCTCAGCCGCCATATTCGCCGGCGAGCATGTGGTCTCTCTTGGATCAATTGGCATCTACCTGCTCAAAGGCGCATTGAAGATGGTGGTCTACGGCGCCGTGCCGGGCGCGGTCATCTTCGGGTTGATGCGCCTGAGCGAGCATTTTGAAGACAACCCCCAACAAAGGGCCTTCGTCGACCGTGGTGTTCGTCACCTGCTCGTCGTGGCCGCCTTGAGTTCCATCTTTATCGTCTTTTTGATCATTATCTTCACGATGACCGAGGCCTGGCAGTCGATCAGTGAAATCGGGCTGGGGACGATGCTGTTGGGTACGATATGGCGACCGGGCTCCATCATCGGCACCAGCGACGCCCAATTCGGCTTGTTGCCGATGATAGCCGGCTCAATTCTGAGCACTTTCGGCGCGATACTGCTGGGAGTACCATTGTCGATTGGGACGGCCATTTTGCTGGCGGAGATTGCGCCGCCGGCTGTGCGCGAGACGGTTCGTCCGGCGGTAGAGCTGTTGGCCGGCATTCCGTCGGTCGTCTACGGCCTGTTCGGTATGGTGGTTCTGGCACCGCTGATCAGGACCGTTGATGTGCCCTACAACACCGGCTTCGGCCTGCTGAACGCGTCCATCATTCTGGCGGTGATGATTCTGCCGACGGTTACCAACATTGCCGAGGACGCGATTCGCGCCGTTCCCCAGCAATACAAAGAAGGGTCTTTGGCCCTGGGGGCCACCCGCTGGCAAACCATATGGCAGGTGATGCTGCCGGCGGCCCGGTCGGGCATCGTGGCGGCCATTATCCTTGGAATTGGCCGCGCTCTGGGCGAGACGATGGCGCTGATTATGGTCATTGGCAACTCGATTGCTATGCCCCAGCCGCTCAACAACAACCCACTCAGCATTTTCCTGAGTTCAGCCCGCACCTTGACCGGTAACATTGCCGTGGAAATCAATTATGCCGCCGGAGCGCACCGTAGCGCCTTGTTCTTCACCGGCGTTTTGCTTTTCATTATGATCCTCCTCGTCAACATGACTGCGCGCTACCTGATGAGAGAAAGGCTATCTTCATGAGCGCAACCGACATGATTTCTACCGACCTGACCAACGTACGCGTCCATCGTTTGGCCATAGGAGGCAAAGCTAACCTAATGCAGCGGAAAATTACCCAACAGGTTGCATTCGGCCTCATCTGGTTGGCGGGGGCCATTGCTGTCGGACTCCTGGTTTGGATTGTCGGCTACGTCGTGGTGCAGGGCTCTCAGGTTATCAGTCTGGAGTTCCTGACCACCCGCCCGGCCGGTGGCGTTTCAGGAGAAGGCGGCATGTCAACCACCATCGTCACCACCCTGTACCTGGTGGTTTTGACGATTGCCATTGCCGCGCCGTTAGGTATCGGCGCCGCCGTCTATATGGTGGAATACGCCGGCGAAGCCCGGCACCAAAACCGTTTGCTCGGCCGGTTGATCGACGTCGCCCGCACCGGCGTCGAAATCCTGGCCGGTGTGCCGTCCATTATTTTCGGATTGTTCGGCTTCGCGCTCTTCGTGTCGTTTATGCAGTTGAAGTTTTCGCTGTTGTCAGCCGGGCTGAGTGGTGCCTGCCTGATTCTGCCGGTCATCATCCGCACTTCGGAAGAGGCTTTGCTGGCCGTACCTCGTTCTTACCGCGAGGGCAGCCTGGCGTTGGGAGCCACCAAGTGGCAAACGACGTGGAGCGTCGTCCTGCCGGCAGCCATACCAGGCATCATCACCGGCATCGTCCTTAGTGTCGGCCGCATTATCGCCGAAACGGCCATATTCTGGGTCACCCTGGGCGGGTCTTATCACTTGCCCAAAGGCCTGCTCTCGTCGGGCCGGACAATGGCCTTGCACGTCTTCATGCTGGCAACCGAGACACGAGCCTTTGAAAAAGCGATGGGTACGGCTGCCATCCTGATTGGAACGATTGTGGTGCTCAATTTGATCATTAACCTGACCTCCCGGCGACTGAAAGCACACGCCGAAGGCAGAGGGAGATAGTAGCTATGGAACAACTGGAAACCAAGTTAGATATCAAGGACTTCAACGTCTATTACGGCAATTTTCGGGCCGCACGCGACATTAACATGCAGGTACCGGCCCGCAGAATTACCGCTATCATCGGCCCTTCGGGCTGCGGCAAAAGCACCTTTTTGCGGGCTTTCAATCGTATGAATGACCTTATCCCGGCTGCCCACGCGGAGGGCCATGTATATATGGACGGGGAAAGCCTGTACGATATGGACGTGGTCAATCTTCGCAAGCGGGTCGGCATGGTCTTCCAACGTCCCAACCCGTTCCCCAAGACCATATTCGACAACGTGGCCTATGGGCCGCGCGCTCATGGAATTCACGACCATGCCGCCGTATCCGAAATTGTTGAGACCAGCCTCAAACAGGCCGCCTTGTGGAATGAAGTCAAGGACGACCTGGACAAATCGGGCCTGGCCCTTTCAGGCGGGCAGCAGCAACGCCTGTGTATCGCCCGGGCGCTGGCCGTACAACCCGAGGTGATTTTGATGGATGAACCGGCCTCCGCCCTGGATCCCATCGCCACGTTGCGCATCGAGGAATTGATCCAGACGCTGAAGGAAGACTACACCATCGTCATTGTCACCCACAATATGCAGCAGGCAGCGCGGGCATCCGACTACACCGCTTTCTTCAATATGGATGAAGATCGGTCCGGGTATCTGGCTGAGTTTGGTCCCACCGGGCAAATCTTCACCAACCCCAAGCAGACGATTACGGAGGAATACATCACCGGCCGGTTTGGTTAGGCATACGGGGCGGCCTCCGGCGTACGCACGTCTTCCGCCCCCACCCTCTTTTTGATACGACAGCCGCGTTCCTACGGCGACACGGCGCGAAACAGGAAACGCCGGGATATACTTTGCTGGATTTTATGGTAGAATAAAGTCGAGCAGCCCCGAGCGTTCCGAACCGACTGTATACACCGCAATCTCAACTCAATCAAAACACAATTACGGCTCAGGACCGTTAGCTGACGGGTAAGCAAATCGTGGAGGCCGTTCCTGAGTGCTCTGAACCGAAGGAGATTATCGATGCTCAGACAAAGCTTCGAAGATGAATTGACCCGTCTCCAAGACGAGGTGTTGGTCATGGGAAGTATGGTGGAAAGCGCCATCGTCGATTCGGTGGAATTCTTGAAAAAGCGTGATTTTGAAGGCTCGCGGCGACTGATCGACAACGACCGCCTGATCAACGAGAAACGCTTTGAAATTGAAGGCGGCACCTTGACGCTGATCGCCACCCAGCAACCGATCGCCGGCGATCTGCGAACCGTGGCCAGCGTGCTGGAAATTGCCAACGAACTCGAACGTATCGGCGACTATGCCAAAGGCATCGCCAATATCACCCTTATGATCGGCGACGAGCCGCTCATGAAACCGCTGGTGGACGTGCCGCGTATGGCCGAAAAAGCCCGCGACATGTTGCACCGGTCGCTGGAAGCGTTCACCAGGCGCGACGTCGAAATGGCGCGGGCCATCCCTGACGAAGATGACGAGGTAGATGCCCTCTACAACCAGGTCTACCGCGAATTGATGACCTATATCCTGGCCGATGCCCGCCACATCGAACAGGCGAACTACCTGTTGTGGGCGGCTCATAACCTGGAGCGCACGGCGGATCGGGTCACCAACATTTGCGAAAGGGTCATCTTCACGGTGACCGGCAAGATGTTTGAGAGTAGCACCGAAGGCAGTGGTTACCAGCTCGGCTAAGAGCGCAAGAATGGGATTTCCGATGAATCCGAGAGCGACCTTCGACACCCAACTACAGCGACTTTTGGATGACCTGCTGGTAATGGGCAGCATGACCGACGCCGCCATCGGCGACGGCTTTCGCAGTTTGAAGAACAGAGACCAATCGTTAGCCAGCCTGGTCGTCAAGGCGGACGAAAACGTCAATCAACTGCGCTACAAAATTGAAAATGTGTGTCTGGATTTGATTGCCCGCCAGCAACCCAATGCCGGCGATTTGCGCCTGATCGTCGCTTGCATGAACATTGCCCTTGAATTGGAACGAATGGCGGATCATGCCGCCAGTATTGCCGGCCGTGTGCTACACATGGAAGGCAATACCTGGCAAACACCCTTCGGGTTGATGGACCGTATGGTAACGCTGGTGCGCCAGATGCTGCGCCGCAGTCTGGATGCCCTGGTCAACAAAGACGCCGAGGCCGCGCTGGCTGTGGCGGCCGAAGATCGCGCAGTAGATTCGCTTTACGAACAACTATTCCTGGACGTTGTGGAGGTCCTGGCCGAACGCCAACAGGCAGCCACTGACGCCACCTATCTTCTGTTCTGCGCCCATAACCTGGAAAGAATCGGCGACCGGATCACCAACATTTGCGAGCGGGTGGTCTTTGTCGCGACCGGATCGCTGCAGGACGTAGACGGGGAAGAGAACGAACAAACGACCGTGGCGCCGGCCTGATGATGGCGTCCCTCGTGTCATTGACCTGAGATAACAACTAATCCCATGGTCCAAGACAGGTCTGACTGCCTTCGTTTTTTTGAGGGCAGTTTTTTCTATTGTCACTGCCCTGTTGTCGTGGTATACTTAGCGCACATAACCGGCCCAGGCCGGTTGTATTCGCATTAGACCATCCCTTAACCCGCAAGCCAGCAAGAATTTTATGGCCACCGACTCTCACCGAGATATTGTGAAACAAGCCAATTCTTCCCACCCAGAGTCAGCCTATTGGCTGGCTCTGATCTACAGTCCCGATATCAGATTGGAACGTGTCAAGTCTGTTGTCGCTGATTGGTGCCTGCACGCCGGAAAACCTTTGTCGGCGATGTTCTCTGCCTCCGCGAATCAACTGTCAGCCCTGGGGTTGACAGCAGTGGAACAGGCAGCACTGGCCAAAGCCCGACAAGACGTAGACGGGCAGGCATTGAGATTAGGCCGGTACCTGGATGAAGGCATACAAGTCATTACCCGCAGTGATAGCCGGTATCCCCAATCATCCCTAGGTTCACTGCCCGAAACGACTCAGCCCTTGTTGCTGTATTGCCGTGGTAACGTTGACTTATTGCAGCGCGTGCTCCTGGGAATCGTGGGCGGCGGACAGGACAATCCGGAGCTGGAAGACAGCTACCGTGACCTGGGTAGACTGTTGGCCGAGGAAGACGTGACGGTAGTCACAGGTCTGAGCAAAGGTGCGCCAAAGGCAGTGCAAGACGGTGCACTTGAAAGCCAGACCGGCACATCGATTGCTGTGCTGCCTATGGGTTTGGCTGCTTTGAGCCTGAGCCAGGGGTTGCAGGCGGAGCTGGATTCGGGAAAAACCCTGCTCATCAGTCCATTCCCGCCCGAAGCCGGGTTCACTGCCGAACGAGCTGATGCTCGCAACAGGCTGCTGGCAGCGATGGGCGACGGTCTATTGATGGTAGATCTCGATGGACAGAGCACCCACAGCCAATTGGCAGCTGAGGCGCTGGGATTGGGAAAGATGGTCTACATCTGGAGTAACCTGGTTGCCGGTCAACCAGATAGCGCTGTCCAACAATCCTTGATAGAAGCCGGCGGATTGCCGGTCTCCGATTTGTCGGATATGATGGACATGTTGGATGCGGTAGTATCAGGGGCTATCGACCGCAGAGCCCAGACAATTGTCGTGACCGGGAAACAGGAACCAACTCCGACCCGGGAAAACGAAGTGGAAGACGCCTTTGATCCGGCCGCGACTCTCGATCTGTTGTCAAAGTCTGGCAAAGTACCCGAAGCTCTGGCCCGACGCTTCAGAAGCAGCCAGACCGGCAAGGACTAGCCCATGGATAAAAAGAAACGCATTCTGGTAGTGGACGATGAACCACGCATGCGGCGCTTCATCCGTATGAACCTGGAACTGGAGGGTTACGAGGTTCTGGAGGCTGACGACGGTATGGAAGCCGTCGAACGGGTGAGGGAAGACCTGCCCGACCTGGTTCTGTTGGACGTAATGATGCCAGAAATGGACGGGTTTGAGGCCCTGCGTTTGATACGCGAGTACAGCAACGTGCCCGTCATTATGCTAACCGTCAAGAGCGATGAGGACGACAAGGTACGCGGGCTGGAATTGGGCGCCGACGACTACGTTACCAAACCGTTCGGTCCGCGCGAGATGTTGAGCCGCATCCGCGCTGTGCTGCGGCGGGCAGAGATGCCGGCAACGGTCGACCAGTCGATCATCAAGGTGGACGACAGATTGCAGATCGACTTCAATCATCGCCAGGTGATTGTGGATGGAAAAGCCATCAAGCTACGTCCCACAGAATATCGGCTGTTATACCACCTTGTCAACAATGCCGGCTGGACGATGCCCCACGAGACCTTGCTGGCAAAAGTCTGGGGGCACGAATATCGGGACGAGACGCATTATCTGCGCCTGTACATCACCTACCTGCGGCAGAAGATCGAAAAGGATCCATCCAACCCGCAGTACATCCTGACAGAGCGTGGGCTGGGCTACCGGTTCGTGGATTTCAAAAACAAGGCCCAGAATGGGCATACGACAGCCTGATGAAAGCGCGGATCGTTCTCAACCCGGCTGCTGGTCCGACTGATTTTCACAGGCACCTGCAGCGCGCTGTCGCATATCTGGAGACCGCCGGCTGGGAGGTCGATGTTCAACCGACCGAGCGCCAAGGGGATGGTATCACCTTGGCACGCCAGGCGGCCGAGGCCGGCTACAACGTAGTCATTGCCGTCGGCGGTGACGGCACGATCAACGAAGTCGTCAACGGCATTGCCGGCAGCGAGACGGCCCTGGGAGTCATTCCAGCCGGCACGGCCAACGTCTATGCGGCTGACGTCGGCATCCCGATTTGGAGTCCTTTGCGCCCAATGGCCGTCAGGGAAGCGGCCAAGATCATCAACACGGGCAAACGTTTGAGCATAGACCTGGGACGGGTCAAATTCTCAAACGGGCGTCAACGTTATTTCTTCATGTGGTGTGGCATAGGACTGGACGCAGCCGTTACCAAGGAGGTAAATACGGCCCAGACCCGCCGCCTGGGAGTGTTGGCCTGGGTTATTGCCGGTACGATGGTGGCCATCAAGTATATGGGCCATAGCAGCCGTATCACCATAGACAACGCCAAGGAACAAAAGAGGATGCTCGTGGCGGTCGTCAGCAATGGGCAGCTATATGGGCGCGTTTTGCGAATTGCACCCGACGCCAAGATGGATGACGGAGTTCTCAATTTGACAGTTTTCGAAGGTTACGGCGTCCTATCGACCGTGCGCCACCTGGCCAGCCTGCTGCTCGGCCGGTACGCCCGCGACCCAACGTTGCACCAATATACCGGGCGTCGCATATCCATTCGCACCCGCCGCCCTTTGCCGGTTCACCTGGATGCAGAACCGTTGGGGACAACACCCATCCAGATTGAAGTGGTACCACAGAGTCTAAACGTCATCTGGCCGGCGAACCTGCCGGCGCACCTGCTTACCGGCGTCAAGAATCAAGGGCCGGGCCGGTTGTTGTCGGCCTGGGGTCAGACGCCCGAGGAAATCGCCCAGAAAATCCGGGAGCGGGTAAAGTTGAGAATGTCCGAGATTTTGAAAGACTTACCAGGTTCTTCAACTTGATCGATGGGAAAAGACGCTGTCTTTTTCCCTACCACTGACACGAACGATAAACCCTTTTGCCGGGGCACGGGAACTGGCCCGCCTGAACGTGGAGGCAACTGTGCGATACATCAATTACGGTTTGCTGGTCTTCGTCCCGGCGGCACTCATCAGCCGCTTTGCAGGCCTCTCGCCGTTGTTTTTGTTCGCCTTCGCCGCCCTGGGCGTAGTACCTCTGGCCGGATGGTTGAGCGTTGCCACTGAAGGGCTGGCAGCTCACATCGGTCCACGACTGGGCGGCCTATTGAACGCCACTTTGGGCAATGCGGCCGAATTGATCATTGCCGGCGTCGCCATTTGGCAGGGTGCCCAAAATCCAGCCTTGCGTGCCGGCCTGAACGAGTTGGTCAAAGCTTCCATCACCGGCTCGATTTTGGGCAATTTGTTGCTCATCCTTGGTGCCAGTGTCCTTCTGGGTGGATTGAAGAACGGCATCCAACGCTTCGACCGGCGCCAGGCCGGCGTAAATTCGACGATGTTGATCCTGGCGGTGATCGCTTTGGGTGTGCCCTCACTTTTCGGACACGCCATCGAACAGGTCAATCAC
>CAZHBM010000075.1:9440-12080 GCA_964529945.1 uncultured Anaerolineales bacterium
CACTATTCGCTCGGCTTCTCGACCCGCTCGATGAGTTCCACAATCACGCCGCGGTCGAGTATTTGAGCTTGGGTGTTGCCGTGGTTATGATCCTGGTTTACGGCTTGAGCATCCTGTACGCACTCCGCAACCACTCAGCGCCGGATGGTGAGGAGGACGGCGGCAACAACGTCCCGGTCCAGGAAGAAGATAACACCTGGCCGGCGAAGAAGTCAGTGATCGTGCTGCTGATATCAACCATCTTCATTGCCTGGTTGAGCGAGATACTGGTAGGCGCCGTGGAACCGGTGGTCAAGCAACTGGGCGTCACCGAGTTTTTCCTGGGCGTCGTTTTGATACCTTTGGTCGGCAATGCCGCCGAGCACGTAGTTGGAGTACAGGCGGCACTGAAGAACCGTATGGAGCTGTCACTGGCCATATCCCTGGGCTCCAGCCTTCAAGTGGCTCTGTTTGTGGCGCCGATCCTGATTTTCGTCAGCCTTTTGTTGGGCAACCCAATCACCCTGGCGTTCAATCAGTTTGAGTTGATTGCCCTGGTGGGTAGCGTGCTCATCGCCGCCTTGATTGCACTGGATGGGGAAAGCAACTGGCTGGAAGGCGCGCAGTTATTGGTGGTATACATCATTATCGGGATGGCATTCTTCTTCCTCCCGACTGGTGGCTGAGGACAAATGGCTGAAACGAACGACCGCGAGTATCCTCAATTGCCGCAAGTCGCCGTCGGGGCGGTAACAATCCGGGGCGACCGGGTCCTGTTGGTAAAACGGGGCAGACCACCCAGCCAGGGCCTCTGGGCGGTGCCCGGCGGTCGCGTCGAGTTGGGCGAGACTCTGCAACAGGCGGCCCAACGCGAGACGCTTGAAGAGACAGGGGTGCAGGTCGAGGCTGGAGAGCCGGTCTACACTTTCGACGCCATAATTCGAGACGAGGAAAGACGGGTCAAGTACCATTACGTCATCATCGACCTGAAGGCGGAATACGTGGCCGGAGAGATTCACGAGGGTGATGACGCAGCCGCCGTGGCCTGGGTGCCGGCCGACCGACTGGACAGCCTGCCGGTCAATGAAAAAACGCTGTATCTACTGCGAAATGTAATGCAATTTGCGAAGTAAGCTGACTGAAGGCAAAATCAGAGTTGGGTATGATCTGTCGGGCTGCCAGTCGAACGGATAGTGTAGCCGGAAAACTTCTCTGCAGCGGGTCAGGAACTGTATCGTGGACGTCTTATTAGGTCGCACACTAAGTCAATATCGCATCGTGCAAAAGATCGGCGAAGGCGGAATGGCGACCGTCTACAAAGCTTTCCAGCCGGCCCTGGATCGCTACGTGGCCATCAAAGTCTTACCCCCGCTGCACGCTGAAAGGCCTGAATTCGGCGAGCGCTTCGAGCGTGAGGCCAAGGCCGTGGCCCAACTTCACCATCCCAATATCCTGCCCATTTACGACTTCGGCCAGGAAGGCGACTACCGCTACATCGTTATGCGCTACATCGAGGACGCACGCACGCTTCGCGACGTGATGAAAACGCCCTTGAGCCTGGCACAAGCCATTGATCTCATCAGCCAGATTGCGGCCGCTCTCGACCACGCTCACCTGTTAGGCATCGTTCACCGGGATGTGAAACCCACTAACGTAATGATCGACGGGCAGTGGGCTCTGCTGACAGATTTCGGCCTGGCCAAACTAACAGAGGAGCTGGTCAAACTGACCGGCACCGGAATGGGCGTCGGCACGCCGGCGTATATGTCGCCTGAACAGGGGCGCGGCCTGCCGGTCGATGAGCGCACCGACATATATTCTCTGGGTGTGATCTTGTTCGAGATTCTCACCGGTCACATCCCACATAACGCCGACACGCCCTTTGCTATTGTCTTCAAACGTCTGACCGAGCCGATGATTTCGCCCCGCTCACTCAACCCCGACGTCCCCAAAGGAGTTGAGCAGGTGGTTGTCAAAGCGTTGGCGGTCGAGCCCAAAGATCGCTACCCAACCGCCGGCGAGTTGGCAGCCGCCCTGCGCCGGGCAGCGCCAGGCACCCGGATACTCCTGAAACGGGCCGCCCGCGGTCCTGAGGCCGGCAGCCGGACCGTAGCCCTGCCTACCCAGGCTATCCAGACGGCCTTCATCAGCTATCGCGACCCCATCAGCCCCAAGCCACGCAATTCGATCTGGGTCAAGGTCGGATTGGGTTTGGCGGCAGCCGTGCTGCTTGGCTTGGGTGCCTTCTGGCTAGGTCGCCAGGGCTTTTCAGGCGCTCTACTGAACAACGGCCAGGCGGCAGTGGCCATAGCACCGACGGCAGAAAGCGGACCGCCAATCGAGACAAATGCAGCAGGGACCGCCGGTGAAGGTGAAGACCTGAATGCCAGTGCGTCCGGCATCAATCCGGCAGACGAAACCGAAGCATTGCCTGCAACCGCCACCGATCCACCGGCCACAGCCACCCGCCGGGCGAGCACCGCCACGGTCGCGCCTGTTCCAACCACGACAGTCTTACCGACGATGACCGAGGCGCCGGCGACACCGGCACCAACTAACGCACCTCTTATCCCGACCAGTGCAACGCCCGTCGAGGAAAGTGCAACGTCGTTGGCGTTGTCACCCACATCAGTGTCGGCAATGGCTGCCGGTGACACGCCG
>CAZHBM010000076.1:0-12043 GCA_964529945.1 uncultured Anaerolineales bacterium
TGAATTGTCGACCACATACACGGTCATAGGAGCCGATTCCGACGTCTGTCCCTGATTATTGATGGCCACGATCTTGATCGTGTACTGGCCGATGGCCATGGGTGTCCAAAAAAGATGCTGTGTCAGTTCCGTGACAGCCGGCTGGGCAGGCACTTCATTGAGCATCACCTGCTCTTCCGGGCTGGCTTCGTTGTTGACTCTCAGTTCGGTGGAAGCGATTCCCCGCTGATCGGTAATGGCGGCTCTAAAGATGATCGTCTTGCCCATCGGTACAGTAGCGAAATCCGCCGGACCCAATACCTCGATCTTCGGGCCGGCCTTGGGCGTAGGCCCAGGGGTGGCTGTGGGCTCCGGCGCTGACCTCAGGCAGCCGGAAGAGAGGAGCATAAATGCCAGCAGCACAATTATTGTTTTGCCAATGAAGTTGTACCGGCTAATCATCACAGAGACTCCTCAATTGTCCTGTGTACCCTTTGAGCGGCGTTCGGCAGCCACAGTTGACTGACTGTGCCTGAATTATACCACATTGCCAGGTCTACTCCCAACAAATCTTTAGGCCGGTGTTATCTGTTTCTTGTGGGCGCAAGGTCCTCCACCCACAAGAAACAAAAATACTACCTGGATTCTATGCGCTTGACAAACCGTTATGTGAGCGATCGCTTACGAACCTACTTGACAGCCAAGCCTGGGCTCGGTCCAATTTCTCCGGCACAAGCTTCGGGACACACCCTATGGCCGGCGCAGGCGCAATCCTTTCGGCAGCCGGGGTTGCAGACTGTGCCCCATCCACCGGGGTAGAGCCGGCAGACTGCTCCGGTTGGCTGTCCTATTGGACAAGGAATAATCTACGTGGCATAATCCGGCCCGTTGCACGGCGGGGAGGAAGTTATTGGAGATCGTACCCAATCTTTTTCTGGTGCCCAAGGTTTTCGGCGGCACGTACTTGATAACCGAGCCGAACGGGCTGACCCTGGTCGATGCCGGTTTGTCTTGCTTCAGCCGGCGCATCGTGACGTTCATCCGTTCATTAGGTTATGTGCCTCAAGACCTCAACCGCATTCTCGTCACCCACGCAGACCTGGATCACGTGGGTGGTCTGGCGACTCTGAGGGCGATAAGCGGTGCTCGGGTGTGTGCCAGCCCGATTGAGAGCCAGGCGCTCGAGAAGGGGCGGTCTTCACGACGGCTCGATTCTCCAGACGGGCGGTGCGCCTGGTTGCGCGGTTGTATCGAGCTACCCCGGCTGTCATTTCAACCCCAGCCGGTGGATGAAGTGCTGGAAGACGGCCAGACATTGCCTATCTGGGGTGGGTTGCAGGTCATAGCTACGCCGGGGCATACGGCCGGGCACGTGTCTTTTTTCGCGCCGGCACACGGAGTACTCTTTGCCGGCGATGCGATTGCTTATCGTTTCGGCCGGCTGCGTCGGCCTTACCGGGCTTCGAGTTGGGATTATGAGCGTGGCCTGCAGTCATACCGGCGCCTCCAGCGTTTGCAGCCGCAGATCATTTGCCTGGGCCACGGCAGCCTGGGTCGGGGGCCGGTGATCAGAGCGCGGTCGGGATTGTACCCCTGGAGTTGACAGTCGCCCGGCGATTCACTGGACGGTGATAGGAGACGCGTTCAATACCCAATGGTCGCCTGTGGCTTGTCCCTGGCCGTCTATAACCGGCAAGCGAAAACCGTCAAGCGGGTCGTAGAACCCGATTTCAATCCAATACGTGCCTGGCGGCGTGTCCGGATTGACGGGTAGCGTGTAGCGGTCGGCAAAGTATTCGCCGGGCACCCAGCTGGTAGTCGGCCATTCTCCCCCGCCCGGTGGCTGGTCGTGCTGGCCAAAAATATTCCCCTCGGCATTCACCAGATGGCAAAAAATGGTGTACCCGCGTTCCGAATTACCCAGCGCCTGCCAGTAGAGAGTTAGCTCGATTCGTCCGCCGGGCCGGGCGTACCCGGTCGTTGACGGGGCGATGTCATAGCCCACCAGTTGGGCCAACTCATCGAAACGTACCTGCTCCGGGTTTTGAGGGGAAGGAGCCTGGTAGGTGTGGGGGCGCTGCGTCGTCTCTACGTTGGTCAGAATGACCTGGTCGCCGCGTCCCGTGGACAGACGCGTTCCATCCGAGCGCAACATGCCGACAGCCAGGCGGTATTCACCGGCCGGCAACGTAGGCGGGAGCAGGATCGAATGAGGGTCGCGCAACAACATACCGGCCGGCCAACGGTCCGTTGGAAGAACAGGCGGTACTTCGCTCAAGGCAACCGGCTGACCGGTATCGTCTTGCAGCTGGGCAAACACGATGTAAGGTTGTTTTACCTCGTGCACGGCTTGCCAGAACAAGTCGAAATCGAGCCGGCTGCCGGCCGCCAAAGGTTCCTCCGGCAGGCTATACCCCAATAGCTTGATGTCTTCTCCCAATTTGGAGACCAGCGGCATATGAGGAGGCAGCGCCTGGGCCGTCAACGGTGGATCAGGCACAACGATCTCGATGGGGGCCAGATTGGCTTCCGTACCTTGCGGCTGCCCTTGGGTGTCCACAAGGTCCAGCGGGCGGTCCTCCCCTTCGGCGTAGACGCTGAGGTAAAGCTGATATTGCCCAGGCGGTGTGCCGGCAGGTACCAGCAATCCATGATGATCGACAATCGCCGTTCCCGGCACCAGATCGGCGAAAGAGATCGCTCCTGCCTGGGGCAGACTGTCGCGATTGACCCAAGTCCTTCCATTTGCATCTGCCAGGCGTAGGGCGATGTGATACTCTTCATCCGACTGGTCCAACACCTGCCAGGTGAGGCTGACAGGAATGATGCCACGCCCCGCCTGCAGGGGAGCCTGCCCCAATTGCACTTGCGTCACTGCCAGGTGATGGCCGAAATCAAGCACATCCGTTGTCTGGGTGGCATCTTCGTCACTGCCCAGTATCGTTTGCAGAACGCCATAGCCACCGTAAAGAGACAGCTTGGTGTTGCGCACGTTCCAATCGACTATCGTCGGATAGGCCATCTGATCCAGAGTCTGTTCGACGTTGGACTCCCACAAGTGTCCCAGGGATTGATAGGCCGGAAACCATAGCCGTGGGTGTTGGCCGAGCAACCCGTCCAGGTCGTTCTGCATTTGGGTGCAGCTGTCCGCCCAGGCGGCTCCCCATTCGGGCACTTGATAGAACGTTGGATGCGGAGTGGGCAGATAGGCGTAATACAGGCCAAGTTGCCATTGGTAGCTGGCGAGAATGACGTCGTCGGGGGTGCTGTGGGCACGTACCAGCGACAAAAGGTAACGATAGTCATCATCACGGTAACGAGGGACGGTGTAAAAACCGTATAGTGACAGGCCTTGAAGGGCCAGTGCCAAGAGGCCTAGAACCACGGCAATGGTGCGTGCACGGCGCCATAGCCAGACCAATCCGGCCGCGATCAAAATCCACCACGCCGGTGCCGCTATCAGAAGCGTGCGTTCGAAATCGGCCGGCGTAAAAGGGTAGACCAGGTTGACGGCATAACCCAGCGCCAACGGAACGAGCAGATAGGCTAGTAACAACCAGCTATTCTGGTGACCCGATTGGACACAATCCCCGTCCCGAGGATCACGCCGGCCGTAGTGGACGATGGCAACGACACCGAAAGCCGCTAAACCGGCGAAAAGAAAGCCGGTCCAGGCCAGCCATTGGAAAGCGGGCGACAGGTGACCCACACTGAAGGCGACTAGATGAGCGGTCAGGAATCGGACAGCGTCCAGGGGAAGGTAACCTTCAGCCACTCGCTTGCCCTGAATGTACGTGACCAGCTTGGCGCCGGCGTATGCCGCCCAGGGTAAATACAATATCGCTGTAACTGCCAGTCCGCCCCATACAATACCCAGTTTCCGCCAGGTGGAGCGGCGGGCCGCCACGAGAGCCACAAGGTACAAAGATTGGGCCATAACCAAGAAAAGGGCGTAGTACATAGTGTATATGGCGGCGCTGGTGGTGAGAACGTAGCCGGCCCAAAGCAGCCATGGTGACCGCGACGCCTGCTCGCCGGACGACGTATCCAGTTCTCGATTGGCGATCAGGCGGGCGAAAAAGTAGATGGATGCCAGTCCCAGCAGCGTGACCAGGCCGTACATCCGCACTTCCTGGCTGTAGTAGATGGCAAATGGTGCCACTGTCACAATCAAGGCACTCACCAGGCCGACCGGGCGGGAAAAGAGTTGCCGGCCCGTGAGGTAACTGAGCGGTACCAGGCAGACACCAAAGAATACCGACAGCAGCCGGGCCGACAGGGGGCTGTAGCCGCATACCTGCAGCCACAGGTGCAGCAAGGCGTAGTACAGAGGCGGGTGGATGTCGACAGCCGTCTTTGACAGCATTTCACCCAGCTTCATGGAGGCAAAATAGAGACTCCAGCCTTCATCGCCCCACAGCGGTTGGAAGTTCAGGCGCAACAAACGCAATCCCAGCGCCAGAAGCACGAGCGCCACAAGTGCAGTTTTGGTAGATTGGGGTGCCGGCATTAGCCATAGGTAACGGTGCGGTTTGCTTCTCATGGTGGCGCAGTATACCACGATTGGTTGGCGCGGGCGAAGCCGGCCAGCCGGTCGGGCCTCTGCCGGCGAGCGATTGTCACCACTGCCCTGCGGTGCTATAATCTTGACCCATGGAAACGAGACGCAGTATCCGCAGCTTAAACAAAGACAATGCTGTCCGGGTGCGAGAGCAGTTTGGACCGACTGCCGAGGCCTATGCCAGCAGCGAAGTCCACGCCAGGGGAGAAAGCCTGGCCTGGCTGCAGACGCTGTTACCCTCCCGGAGGGAGACGTGGCGCGTGTTGGATGTGGGTACGGGCGCCGGTCACACAGCCTTGACCCTGGCTTCCGACGTGGACCGGGTCCTGGCGACCGACCTGACACCGGCCATGTTGGTCAAGGCTCGCCAATTGGCCGGCCAACGAGGTTTGACCAACATGGCCTTTCAGACTGCCGATGCCCAGGCATTGCCATTTGTCACCGGCTCGCTGGATGCTGTCACCTGCCGGTTGGCCCTGCATCATTTTCCCGAACCTGAGGCGGCTTTCGCCGAATGGTACCGGGTTCTCAAGCCGGGCGGCTGGCTGGGCTTGACCGATAACATCACCGATAACGACATCGAGATTGCCAGCGTCTACAACCGGTTTGAAAGACTGCGCGATCCTTCGCACCACTGGGTTTTCGCCTTGGGCCGGCTGGAGTCGAGGCTGGTCGAGGCCGGTTTTGAGGTCATCGAAAGCCGAGAATTAAGTAAGGAATTTGAGTTCCAGGGCTGGGCGAACCGCCAACGGGTTTCGGAGGACGACAAGGCCGTTCTGCAAAAAATGTTAAGCGACCTGAACTCACCTTTGCGTCTCTGGTTGGCGCCTCGTTGGGCGGATGGGACCGTTTACTTCAGTTTGAGAGAAGCAGTGATTGTGGCATTCAAGCCGCCGACAGGGAAAAGTTTTTGATTTGGCAACAAGCGACGTATAGAACATTTTGGCCGCGACGGAGGTATGCCCTATGGAAACGATGGAAGCTATTGTAACGAGACGCAGCATACGCAAGTATTTGAATCAGCCTGTGGACGAGGCCACCATCCATGAGCTGTTGCGGGCCGGCATGTATGCGCCTTCGGCCCGGAACACTCAGGCCTGGCACTTTGTGGTCATCGACGATCACACCTTGTTGGACGACATTCCTACGTTCCACCCTTATTCGGCTATGTTGCCCCAGGCGGCGCTGGCCATCCTGGTATGCGGTGATCTGCACCAGGAGAAAAGAGTGGAATACCAGGCTGAGAACTGCGCGGCGGCGACCCAGAATGTTCTTCTGGCAGCCCACGCTCTTGGCCTGGGCGCCGTGTGGTTGGGCGTCTACCCTAACCAGGATCGAGCTGAGGGACTGACCAAACTGTTGGGCTTGCCGGCCCACATCGTGCCGATCAGCCTGATTGCTGTCGGCCATCCCGACCAGCAAGTAAGCCAGCCGGAGCGATTTGATGATCAAAAGGTCCATCGTAACGGTTGGTGACCAGAGTATAAAAAATGGATACCAGAATCTAAATGAGGGGGTTCTATAGAAATGAGTGAATCAAAAGCGAAAGTCTGCCACTACACTGAAGTGGAGCCACAAGTCTTTGGAGACGAAGCACCGGGCACGCAATTGCGCTGGCTGATTGATGACGAACACGACGGCGCGCCGGTGTATGCCTTGCGTATGGTAGAAATCGAACCCGGCGGCCACAGCCCGCATCATTCCCATCCCTACGAGCACGAGAACTTTGTGATAGAGGGAAAAGGGCGGGTCAAAATCGGCAACGACTGGTACGATTTGAAGGAGGGCGACGTAGTATTTGTTCCGCCTGATGTGGTTCATACCTACGCCAATGCGGGGGATAACACCTTCAAGTTCCTGTGTGGCATTCCGGTCAGCCGATTGCGCCCGTAAAAACCATAGGCTTGGGTCTTGCCAACCTGGCCCGAGAGTTGGATTAGCCCAAAAGAACAAAATGGAGATGCATTCAGGTGCATCTCCATTTCTTGTGTCTTCGGACCAACCGTCATTGCCTTTGACATTGCGCAAAAAGCGATGACGGTCGCTTTCTGGTTGGCGAAAAGCGGCCGGTGTCTCAGCCGGTGGGTGAGTGAACCGGAAATGGAGACTCCAACTCGGCCAATAACTTGCGCACGCCGACCGGGATGAGATCTCCGGCAGCGCCGCTGCCCTGGACATCCATACCTACCAGAAACAGGCCATCCACCGGTGTCGTGGGAGGCAGGCGTTGTTCGCCTACCTGGCCCATGACCTGGCCACTTTCAGTTCCCGGCCAGGTGCCGGTGAAAAACATGGGCAAATACCACAGCAGGTGCTGATCGAAATTGGGAAAGAGGTCGCCCAGGTCCGCCAGCGTGGCCTCGATTTCCTGCTGCCGGTCGGTGCTCTGGAGCGGCAAGAATGCATCGTACAGGTAGGTGCCTGGCGGCCCCATGGCGGGATCCAGCACGCTGGGGGCAAAGATGCCCACCACTCGCCGGCAGTCGGGCGTCATAAGCATCGGCGCATCGGCGAACATCGGTTCGTTGGTGGCAAAGAAAAAGGCGGCGCATTCCGCTCCCCGTAGACTTTTTAATCGGGTCACGTACTCGGCCGGGAACTGATTCTCGCCGGCCAGTGCCAGCAATCGCGTAGGCCCACCATTGTGCGCGACGACGTTGGCAGCCACGAAGCGCCCGTCATCCAACGTCAAACCGATCGCCCGGCCGTCTTGAACCACGATGTCTTGTACGGCGGTGCGAAGAAACAATTGGCCGCCGGCCGATTTGAACGCGCGTTCGAGTTGGTCGATGATACGCCTGACGCCCCCACTCGGCATAGCGAAATCCGTGCCCGCGTCGCGGGTATCCATCAGCACTGTCAGCAGTTCACTGGCAGGCATAGTCCGGCTGCCGATGCAGGAGGCCGTAGCGGCCAGTGCGTCCAACGTCGCCAGAAAGTCGGGATTATCGCAGTAGCCGGAAAAATAGTCGTGGGCGCTAATATCGAACAGCGCGCAGTTGCGCCCCTTGGCGATGGCCCGGATCCATTGGCGCTGTTCGGCAGGTGACAACATGGCGAAGATTGACGGATAATGGCGACCGTCCGGGAATCGGACGCTGTATTGCTCCTGCAGGCCGACGTCCGACAGGGATCGGTAGGCCATACCATTTTCATCATCCGCGATACCCAGATCACTCAAAAAGCGGCCGATGTGGCAGCGCGGGCCCAGGCTGGTCCACGCTGCTGTCGTCACCGGCACGCCCTGGTATTTGAGCTCGGTGTAACGGCCGCCGGCAAACCACAGTTTTTCAAAGACGGCCACCGATCTTCCGGCCTGGGCCAAGGCCGTGGCTGCCATTAATCCGCCAATCCCGGCGCCAACCACCACCACGTCGTAACGTTGAGCGACCGTAGCCGGTCTTTTCTCAACGGCTACATCCGGGATGAAGCAGTCATTTGGGCAGGCATAAAGACATAGGTTGCAGTCGGTGCAACGATCGTCGATTATGTGTGCCCAGCCATCGGTAATGATAGCCTGGTGGGGACAGGTCATTACGCAGTAGGCGCAGCCGGTGCAGCGCTCCTGGACCAGCTTCACACCTAACCCTCCTCGGGGTCGGGTTGGCAAGCCATCAATAATTGCCAATCACCACGCTGGACGACCTTGCCCTCCTGGTTGACTACCCGCACGTCGAACACGACGATGCCGCCGCCCAGGCGCGGCATCAATTTCTTTTCACGACAACGGGCTACAATGTGAACCGTATCGCCAAAAAAGACCGGTGAACTGAATTTCCAACTCAGCTCACGAAAGGCGAGAGCGGTACCCTCGATGAAACCCATCCTGGCCGCCAGACCGGTGGCGATGGACAACACCAACATGCCGTGGGCTATGGGGCGACCGAACATCGTATTCTTGGCAAATTCGGCGTCGGTGTGTAACTGGTTATAGTCTCCGGACAGGCCGGCGAAAGAAAATACGTCACTTTCGGTGACCGTTCGGGATGGAGTGGTAATCTCAAGACCAGGTTCAAACTCCTCAAAATACATACCGCGAGTCATTAACACTACCTCCTTGTGCCATTGCTGGTTGTTATCTGGTTGAACACCGGACGGTATTTGGAGTCACGCCAAATCAGGCAAACCGTGGCGGGCGGTGTCTCAGGCCAGCGCGTTGTACAGGCAGTCCAGGCTGAGCGTAGGACATACGGTCTCGTCTTCCTGCAGCGTCAGCGAGGCGGCGGCAGCTCCAAGCCTGACGGCCTCGTCGATGGGAAAGTCGTTCATCAATCCGAAAACGACACCGGCGGTGAGTGCGTCGCCAGCCCCGGTCCGGTCGCGCACCCTGGTTTTGATTGCCGGCACGTGACCGCTTACTTCGGGCGTGGCGTAGCATACGCCCAATTCTGCCAATGTCACGATTGCCACTTGTACTCCCATGGCGACCAGTTGGTTGGCAGCTTTGATGCCCTGGCTGCGGGTATTGCTTAACGGCTGGCCGCAAAGCACCTCGGCTTCGGGCAAGTCGGGGATGACCATGAACAGATTGGACAGATGAGGTTTCAGGCGCTCGGCCAGGGAGGCCGACGTGGGGTCGGCTGCCACCGGCACGCCGTGTTTAATCGCTTCGCGCATCAGTGTTTGCATCGCGGCCGGGGAGAGGTTGGCATCCAACACGACCATCGAAGCCTGGCGGATCAATCGCCGGTGACTGTAGATCACCGCTGGGGTCAACGCAGACAAGATCGTCATGTCGTCAATCGAGACGACCAGGCTTCCTTCTTGGTCCAGAACCGCCAAATAGGCTGCAGTCCGGTGCTCCGAACTTTTCAGCACCGGAGAAACGTCCACCCCGGCTTCAGATGCCTGCTCGAGTATGCGTCGACCTGAACGGTCTGTCCCCACGGCGGACAACAGGACCGCACGTTCGCCAAGGCGGGCCAGGTTCTCAGCCACATTGCGCGCGGCGCCACCCACGCTAATACGAATCGAGCCTGGGTTGCTGGTGCCACCTTTGAGTTCGACGCTAGCGCGGCCTTTGGTGTCCATACCGGCCGCTCCAACGACCAAGATGTGAGCGTCTTTGTCCATGGCTGTTTTACCCCCTTGCGCCAAGCGGTCTAAACGTCGTTCAATATCCGTGTACCGGATGGAGTGTCATCTCAATGCGTCTCAAACGCTATGTGGTAAGCAACAAGTAATCTCCCGTCGGGTATGCGTAGGAGACCACAATGCCGGGTACGCTTGGCGAGGTTAGGCGCAAGACTAGAAGATATCAGACCCAGCCGGACTAAGGCAGCGCACTCAGGAAAACAATCTCAAGCGTGACGGACAGCACCATTTAAGACACCGGTCATCATTGCTTCAATCCAGGCCGCACTCAAGGCCAGTCCATCTGGCAAAAGTCATTCGATTGCGGCGAAAAGAATCCTGACCAACCACCAAACAACTAAATGAGCTAAGCTGTCCTGTCACAAAAAGAGGCCGCAGTCCGATCGGAAACGAACCTTTCGGCCCAGGCCGGTTCTCATCATAGGATAGGAGTGTGGATATAGGGCCGGCAGCCGCCCTTGCTGCCCGACGCCGTCAGGATGTGCATTATACCGCCAAAAAGGTGCCCTGGCAACTTTTTGGGCGCTAATAGGAAGCCTTTTCGGTTGGGTTGGCTGGCAAGGATCGCAGTCATAGTTATTTTGTTGGCCTTTGAGGGTGAATTCCATCCCCAAACGCTAACAAAAACCTCTAATTTTGCGCCAGAGAGAAGAGGATCAAGGGGAGCTTGCCGACGCTTGAGAGCCGGAGGCATCCACTAACCTGATGGCAGGCGAAACTTCAGGCGCTAGAATCCCAAGAGCGAAGGATCTTCCATCATATCAGGGTTCCATTGTTCGGGTAATACCTCTACGGCTACTTCTTCACCCACCGCCTTGCTGGCGGTCTTGCGTACTTGGTCTACCATCCAAGGCGCAAAGGGGCAGAAGGGTGTCGTCAATATCATTTTGATATGAACGGGAGAAGCGTCCATATCAATGTCGCGGATGAGTCCCAAAGAGACCACATCCAGGTTTATTTCCGGGTCAACCACTTCACGCAGGGCTTCGCGCAGGGTGGCCTCTGTCATTTTTGTCTCGTCAGCCATTCGAGTCGCTCCAAAATATTTCTACGTAATTTGTGTTTCGACGGGGGGCGCGATCAAGATGTTCTCCCCTTCGATCTTCACTCGAAATACCGGCACCGGTGCAAACGCCGGCAATGAACGTACGGCGCCCGTTCTGACGTCGAAGCGGGCTCCGTGCCGCGGACAGACGATCACGTCTCCACGTAACTCGCCTTCAATCAACGGACCACCATCGTGGGTGCAGACGTCCTCGATGGCATAGAATTGTCCTTCCAGGTTAAACAAACCTACCTCCGTTCTACCATACGCGACCAGCATCTTCTGGCCGGGTGCCAGGTCGGAGGTTTGGGCGATCTTTACAAAAGGCGGGTTGTCTTCCATCTGGAAACTGTTCCCCATCTTCGATCAGATGCAGAGAAGATTTACCAGTCTTCTTCCTCTTCGTCCGCCGGCTGGCTAGACAAGCCGTAAATGGCACCCTTTAGGACCTTCAACGACAACAAGGCGCATTTCAGACGGACCGGTCCCAACTCAATCCCCAGAAGATTGAGAATGTCTTCCTTGCTCAACTTTTTGGCTTCTTCCAGGGGCATACCCTCCAACTTGTCCGTCAGCATCGATGCTGACGCCATACTGATCGAGCAGCCGTGCCCCTCGAAACGTACCTGGTCGATTATGTCGTTCTCATCCACGTGGAGTTCAATCTGAATTTGATCGCCACACAGAGGATTTTCGTCCTGGAATGAATGGGTCGGGTGTTCCAGGTTGCCCTTGTGATGGGGGTGGCGGTAATGGTCGAGAATGTTCTCACGAAATAGATCATCCATAGCGATCACCTGTCAAATATACGACGTGCTTTGTCCAAGGCTTGGGCCAATCGATCGATTTCCTCTTGCTTGTTGTATACGTAGAAACTGGCTCGGGCGCTGGCATTCAACCCCAGAATCTGGTGCAGAGGCATGGCACAATGATGTCCGGCCCGGATGGCGACTCCCTCGGCATCAAGGATGGATGCCAGGTCGTGGGGGTGGATATCACCCAGGTTGAAAGCCACCACACCTCCGCGACAGGCCGGATCGGTCGGGCCGTAGATCTCTAGCCCTTCCACTTCCGGCAGTCGTCGCAGGGCGTAGGTAACCAGATCGACATCGTGTTGGCGTACCTGATCCATTCCCAAATTGGACAGGTAATCCACAGCCGCGCCCAGCCCGATGGCGTCGGCAATGGCCGGCGTGCCGGCTTCAAACTTCCAGGGAAGTTCGTTCCATTCGGCCGTTTCCAATGTGACCCGGCGTATCATCTCACCGCCGGTCATAAAAGGCGGCATAGTCTCCAAGAGATCACGCTTACCGTAGAGGATTCCACTTCCTGTAGGTCCCAACATTTTGTGCCCTGAGACCGCC
>CAZHBM010000077.1:0-12038 GCA_964529945.1 uncultured Anaerolineales bacterium
TTCGTCAGGGCATTACTCTACAGATAGAGAAGAATGATATACAGGTGCAGGCCCGCGTCGTACAAGAACTCGAGGGGCCGCGACGAATTGTTGAGTTCGATCCACCCATTGAGCCGCTTCTCGACGACCTGGGACAGACCCCGTTGCCGCCTTACATTCACCAGGCTTTGGCCGACGACGAGCGCTATCAGACTGTATTTAGCCGCATCAAAGGTTCCACCGCCGCCCCGACGGCCGGCCTGCACTTCACGCCCGAGCTGATGTTGTCACTGAGGCAGCAGAACATTGCCGTCGCCAGGGTAACGCTCCACATTGGCCTGGACACGTTCAAGCCGATTGAAACTGAGGCGGTCTCCGATCATCCCATTCATTCCGAATGGGCCAGCCTGTCGCCGGAAGTGGCGCAACAGATCAACCAGACCAAGTTGGCCGGCGGCCGGGTGGTAGCCGTAGGAACAACCGTCGTACGCACCCTGGAAACAGCGGCGCTGCGCAGCGCAGGTATCACCGGCTCATTGCAGCAAGCCAGCCGGCTAGACGCCGCCGTTTGCCCCTGGCGATCAGTGGCCGCTTTTGAGGGCGAGACAGACCTTTTTATCTATCCCGGTTACCATTTTAGGGCCGTGGATGCGCTGATCACCAATTTTCACCTGCCCCGCTCCAGCCTCTTAACCCTGGTAAGCGCCTTTGCCGGCCGCGAGTTTATTCGCCACGCCTACCGGGTAGCCATCCAGGAAGGTTACCGGTTTTTCTCCTTCGGCGACGCGATGCTCATTACTTCCGCGAAGCGAGACCAAACCAACCCGCAGCCAGGCTGCGACTAAAACCTGCGGCCTGTTTCCAGAAATGACACTCGCACGGGTCAAGAAATGGGAAAATCGGGATAGGTCCGGTCGCGCGCCGAAATAACGTGAACCGGCGCCGGCCAATCAATGCCAAAGACGGGGTCATCCCAGCGCACGCCGGCAGCGTGGTCGGGTCGGTAAAATTCAGAGATTTGATAAAATATCTCCGTAGCAGGAGCCAGCGTCAGGAATCCGTGAGCAAACCCCTCCGGCACGTATAACAGATGGTGGTTTTCGGCCGTCAACTCAGCCGCCGCCCATTTGCGAAACGTGGGGGATTGGGGCCTCAAGTCGATGACCACGTCGTAGATAGCGCCCTGGGTACAGCGGATCAGTTTGGTTTCCTGGTATGGCTCGCGTTGAAAGTGCATCCCGCGCAGTGTTCCTCTCTTTTTATTGAAAGAGACGGAGCACTGTCTCACCGAAAAGGTAAGCCCTTGTGCCTCAAACTCCCGCTGGCAGAAGGTACGCGCAAAGAACCCGCGCTCATCCTCTTTTCTCTCAGGCTCAATCAGGAAAACACCTTCCAAAGGCAGGCGGAAAAAAATCATCGGCGCTTTGCTTTCTATGAGTGGCCGGATCAACCAGGACACATCAAAAACAGCTACACAACGTTGACCGAGGGTACAGGGATAATGAACTTCCCGCCACGCCGCCGGTACTGTGCTTGCTGGGCCAGAATCTCATCGGCAAAATTCCAGGTCAGCAACAACACATAGTCGGGTTGAACCTGCACCAGTTTCTCCGGGGCGAAGATGGGCAGGTGGCTGCCGGGCGTGAACAAACCCTGCTTGACCGGGCTGCGATCAACGACAAAATCCAAAGTCTCACTACCAATACCACAATAGCTCAACAAAGTGGTGCCTTTGGCTGATGCACCATAGGCAGCGATCCGGTAACCTGCGTCCTTCAACCTGCGCAGCTCGGCCACCAAAGCCTGGCGCAAATTAGCCACGCGCTCACCAAAGGCCTGGAAGAAAGCCTCTTTATCCATTCCCAGGTCGGACTCCGTTGCCAACCAACGGGAAACCTTGGCGGTATCCATAGTGGCAGCGACCTCATGATGCTGCACGAAGAGCCGCAACGATCCGCCATGGATAGGAAGGTGTTCGATGTCGACCAATGACAAGCTATGCCGCTGGAATAGGTCTTGAAGGGCCGTGACCGAGAAGTAACACAGGTGCTCGTGATAAATGGTGTCGAACTCGACCTTGTCGACCAGATCGCGCACGTATGGCACTTCAATCACCGCCACGCCACCGGGTTTCATAAGCAGCCCGATGCCGGCCACCACCCCATTCAAATCGGCCACGTGGGCCAGAACGTTATTGGCGTGAATGACGTCGGCGCGTACCTGACGGGCCGCCAACCGTTGCGCCAGGTCAAGGCCGAAAAACTCATCCAGGGTATCAATGCCCCGCTCACGGGCCTTTTGCGCAATATTGCGTGCCGGCTCGATGCCCAAGACAGGCACATTGTGCTGCCGGTAATGCTGGAGCAAATACCCATCGTTGCTGCCGATCTCGATCACCAATGATTGTGTATTCAGCCGCCTGGAAGACACCAACCGGGCGGCAATGCCGCGAGCGTTCTCCAATGCCGTGTCGGAATAGGATGAAAAATAGACGTATTCACGAAATAGTTCATCGGGAGATACGGTAACCGTGATTTGTGCCAGGGCACAGTTCGGGCAGAAGACCAGGTCGAGGGGATACTTTTTCTCAGGGCGCCCCAATTCGTCAGCCTGTAAGAGTGCGTTCGCCAACGGCACTTCGCCCAGCGAGAGTACAGGTTTCAGGTCTTGTCGTCCACAAGCGCGGCACGCCGGAGCATCCTCCCGATTTGTCATGGCGCCAAGTACTCCCGATACCAATCAATCGTCCTCAACAGGCCCTCTTCCAGACTGAACAAAGGTTGCCAGCTCAGAAGGGTTCGAGCCCTGGTCGCGTTCAGGGTCTGGTGACGGATTTCGTGGCTGGCCTCTCCGAGTATGATGGGCGCCCGGTCGAACGCCATCAGCCGGGCAATCTGCTGGACCAAAGAAAGGACCGTCAGTGGTTGTTCGGCCGAGAAGTTCAGTGCCAGGCCGGCCAGACTTGGATCTCCAGCCAGAGATTCGGCCGTTTGCACGTAAGCGGAAACAGCATCCTCGACGTAGAAGTAGTCCCGCACGTGCTGCCCGTCCGAACGGACAACCGGCTGTTGCCCACGAACAATCGACCGGATCGTTCCCGGCACAATTCGATTCCAATTCAGATCACCTCCGCCGTACAGGTTGCCACAGCGCGTGATAACCACCGGCAGATCATACGTGGTCGCATAACACTGAGCGATGAGGTCGGCACACGATTTGCTGACGTCATAAGGATGTCGGCCTTGAAGTGGCATATCTTCGTGGTATGATACTTCGCCCTGATCGCCATAGGCCTTGTCCGAAGAAGCCAGAATTACCTGGCCGACGGTGGTACACTTGCGACACGCCTCCAATACATTCCAGGTGCCGCGGACGTTAGCCTCCAAAGTCATCGCCGGGTGGCGATTGGCAATAGGCACAATTGTCTGAGCTGCCAAATGAAAGACCGTTACGATCTCATACTCGGCAACAATCCGTTCCAATAGGGTCGCATCGCTGATGTCTCCGCGCACAACCGCAATTCGATCCAATAGCCCGCTTCGAACCAGCTCACAATCAGGCACCCAGTCCCGCACCAGGCACGTGACGTTGGCCCCCAACGCCAGCAAACGGGGAACCAGCCACCCGCCCAACAGGCCGGTCGCGCCGGTGACGAAGGTGGGCCGATCAACCCAGAAAGTCTTCATTGCCAGACTCTCCACGGCGGGTCCTCCTGACGCCACATATCGTTGAGCAGCCGTTTATCGCGCAACGTATCCATACATTGCCAGAAGCCATGATGCCGGTAGGCAACCAACTGGCCATCGGCGGCCAATTGGGACATAGCATCGGCCTCCAGATATGTCTCATCTCCTTCCAGATATTCGAACACGTCCGGCTCCAACACAAAAAAACCACCGTTAATCCAACCCGCGCTGATCTGTGGCTTCTCGGTGAAATCGACAACGATATCCCCCTCCATTGTCAGCCCCCCAAAACGGGCGGGCGGACGGACGGCGGTAACAGTCGCCAGTTTTCCGTGACTACGGTGGAAATCGAGTAGTGCCTGCAAATCGATGTTACTGACCCCGTCTCCATAGGTGACCATTAAGGTTTCCCGGCCAAGGCAGCCTTGAAGGCGTTTCAGACGACCGCCGGTCTGTGTTTCCAGCCCGGTATTGACCAGGTGGACCACCCAATCATCCGGCACATCGGCATAGCGTTGTACGTCCCCCGTGACCAGATCGATCGTCAGATCGCTGTTCAGGGCATAATAATCCAGAAAGTATTGTTTGATAACCTCGCCCTTGTAGCCCAGTGCAACGTAAAAATTCTTGAACCCATACCAGGCATAATGTTTCATGATATGCCACAGTATCGGCTGCCGGCCTATCTCGACCATCGGTTTGGGCTTAACGATTGTTTCTTCGGCCAGTCTGGTACCGCGACCGCCGGCCAGTATAACCACCTTCATATACCTGTCCCCACTAAGGTCATACGATCAGCAACTTAATATTTCACCTATCTTCTATACAGACAACAAAGTTGGCTCGAGCGCCATTGATGTCAGGCTAGCCCTGATCTCATCCAGGTAAATGGGATTCATCGCAATCACCACGTCCGGCTGATACGTTTTCAAGAACTCAGGTGCGACAATCTGCTGGCCTGAGCCGGGCAAGAAAGCACCCTGTTTGTGCGGATTGATGTCGACCACGTAACGGATTTTTTCGCCAACGTCAAGCGTGGTCAAGAAAGAAACACCTTTGGCCCCTCCTCCCCAAACGACCACCCGGGCATTGACTCCCATCACCTGCGCCAGCTTTTGGCGCCACTGCTCGATCTGTTGCTGATACCGGTTGGGGAATGTGGACACGCCCTCCGCCAGTTGCGCCATATCATCTTCTTGAGGGAGTGCCATCTCAGCCTTACAGGTCGTGGGGCGCGCTTCAATACTCAGGTATTGATCGCCAAACTCCTTGTAGACGTCCAGCACGACAAAACCGCAGCGTCGAAACAGGCGCGCCAACGAACCCAGGCTAAAATAGGAGGGGTGTTCGTAGTAGATATGCCAAAACTCCATCCCACCGACAATACGTGTCAGATCGCCCGGCACCTGAAAGAACACTATTGTGTTGCGCCGGTTTCCAATGGCGCGACGCACAGTACTCAGGAAATCGGCCGTGAACTGAATATGCTCCAGGGTCATTTTGCAGCAGATGAAATCCGCTTCCTGGTCAGCGTAGGCGTCAGAATAGAAATCTCTAACAAATAACAGGCGTGTGCCGGCCTCACTGTCCAGCCGCTCATAAGTGAATGCAGGATCGAAACCGATGCCCCGATTGGACCCCAATTCACACAGCAAGCTGAGAAACTCGCCCAACCCACAACCAATTTCGATGATGTCTTTATCGTGCAAATCGTATCGTTCGATCAGTCGTTGAGCCAACTGGCGATGGAACCTGTTATACACCCCCGAAAAGGTAGGAGTGGCTTCATAATCACTGGAATAGTCCAATTGTTGCACATCGAAAGCCACGTTGGTCACAAAGCCGCAGTTTCGGCAAAATGCCAATATGATGTCGCCGCGCGGATAGGCTAACGCAGCCTCACGCGTCCTCACAAGTTGGGCATCGTGAACCGGCACGTGATGGATTTCGTGGAATACTGAAATATTAACAGAACCGCAATTCGGACATAAGGTAATCACACTGCCACCTGTACTCCCACTATTCTTTTTCCGAAGCCCATCGTCTTTGTAGCGACCAGAACGGACGTAGTGTAAGCCAGGCGGCCAGGTGCAAGGAACTCATCAACTTGTCCTGCCTGGATATGGGGGCTCGCCGTATCGCCTGGCCATAGGCAAACACGTCTTGAGGAATGGTGGTCGGCCACTGAAATTTACCCCGATTGGCCGGATTGAGCCAGACAGCGAGTGCAGATCTCTTGCGATTGGCCCGGTCCGATTTCTCCGGATGCAAGCGGCGAAGAAAAAGGTACTCGTCCAGGCGATAGAACTTGCCGCGCAGCGCCAACTCGCCCAACAGGACCTTGTCGGCCGCCAGGTGATTGCCCAACAGCGGCGTTTTTTCCAGTTCCCGCCTGCGAATTACTCCCATTATGGCATTGCACAACGTCGCCGGCCGAAACAGGTAGTTGCGAAAACGTTCGTGAGGGCGATCCGACCTGAAATCCAGGTAATCATCATAGGGGCCAACCGAGTCACCGTTTTCGTCGATGATGATCGTCCGTGGGTGGCACAGGATGGCTGCCGGCTCATTATCCAACACACTGACGCATCGTTGCAGGTATTCCGGCAGAACGATGTCATCGTAGGTAGCCCAGCGGAAATATTCTCCCACAGCCAAGGAAAACGTCAAATTGAAGTTGTTGATGGCGCCGATATTACTTTGATTGCGGATGTATCGAATCCGTCGATCCGCCCGGCAATACGTCTGGCAAATGGACTCTGTGGCGTCGGTGGATGCGTTATCGGCGATAATCAACTCGAAATCAGAGAAGGTCTGGCTCAACAACGAATCAAGCGCCTTCTCCAGGTACTTCTCTCCATTATAGACGGGCAAACCTATGCTCACGCGAGGATTTGTCACACCAGGCCGCCTCTTATCTATCCACTATGACACCGATCTACGCCAATTTCACTGTCAAAGTCTGACCTACATCCCATATTTTGGGGCTGAACCCTCTGAAGCCAATTTATGCGGCCTGTCTCCCACAACAACCACACGAGCCGCTTGGCTCGCCCGGTTCTCAATGCAGGGTTGAAAGAACTACACCGATGAACGCTCGCCAGGTCCGGATTTAGAAGGATTAACCATCACTCTATCGCCCAAAACTGGTAGGCGGGACCGGCTACCAGTAGTACATAGATTATATGGCACGGCTTAGGTCAAGTCAACCGGTTTCTTTCAAAAATTTCCGAATTATGGGAGGGCAGAAGCTGCAGTGTCAGGGCAGGACAAGGCCCCCGACCGGAACGGCATTCTCACCGGTGGTATCGCCGGCAACCGCTAACCGCTGCAACGTGTCCACCCGGTACAGGCCGATAAACAGGCTGTAGATGCCCGGCGTCAGGTCGGCAGGTAGTTCGATCCGGTGCGGATCGATGACCGTCTCGCCCGGCAGCCAACGACTGGTGGGATAGGCGCCGCCTACAGGTTGGCTGTCGCCCTGAGCGATAGTTTCCCCGGCGGTATTGCGTATATGGACGAAGACCGTGTAATCCGCATCGAGTGGCGCGTCTGTTTGCCAGAACAGCGTCAGCGTCACAGCAGGGGCGCCACCGGGCTGTGACTGCACCCGGGGGCCGGCGTAGCCGAGCAAGGTGATTGCCCCTCCCAGCCGGACGCTGGTCTCGGTGGTGGGGGCCGTCGCCAGCGGCTCGCGGTCTGCACGGGTGTGGTAAACCAGCGCCTCGTCATCGACCCAGACCAGTTCCATCTGCGTATCAACCGCCGCCAGCCAGTCGGCGCGGTAATAGACGGGCAAGCGGATGGTATCGATCACAAACCAGGCGCCTGGTGAATCATTCAGCACCTGGGCCAATTGCGGCAGCGTGCCCAACCAGGGCGCGCCCAGCCAGCGGTCGACCGGTCCCCGGGGCGTATCGAGCAAAAACTGGTCGGCGTCGTCCTGAATGGCGAAGTAGTCTACCCGGTCCAGATAAAGCGCCGCCGCCGAAGTATTCATTGTCAGCACCACTTCACCCGGCGCCCGCTGTTGGGCTACGTATTGAAAAGCCAGGTCATAGGGCGGCTCGGGTGTGACGTAGGCGATTCGGCCGTCGCGCCAGGTGCCATAGAGCTGGGCGCCGGCCAGGGCCGCCAGCACGGCCAGCAGCCCGGTGCGCACCAGGGCCGGCAGGCGGCGCTGACGGCCGGAACCAGACGGCAGGACGCGGCTCACAATCAATTCAAAGCCGGCCGCCGCCAGCAGGTAGAACCAGGGCAAAATCATCACCAGGTAGCGTGGATTGCGGCGCCACGGTTCCAGCAGCGTGATCATCTCGACAATCGGCAGACCGGTGATCAGCCACAGGTAAAGGTGGCGGTAAGGTCTGTCGCTCGACTTTATCGTTCGCCGGCGGGCGACCAACCAGCCGGTCAGGGCCAACAAACCGCCGGCCAGCACCAGCAGGCTGAGCCACAGGTGATGAGGAACGCCGAACTGGCGCGCCAAAAAGGTCAGCGCGTCGGCGGGGTTGAGAGCCAGGCCGGCCTGGTAGCTAATGGTGCGCCAGAGGGCCAGCAGCAGGCTCTCGCTGCCCTGGCTGCCCAGCTGGGCGGCGCCCAACGGTTGGCCCAGTCGCTTGACCAGCACCGCCAGCACCACCACTGCCGCCAAAGCGACCGCCTGCCACAGCGCCTCCAGGCGCCAGAAACAGGGTGCCTGACCCTTGGGGCGCGTCAGCCAGGCCAGCAGCAAGCCAGCCGCCACCAGGGGCGGAATGAGCATCAGGGCGCCGAATTGGTTCAGCAGCGCCAGGCCGACCAGGCCTACTGCCAGCCAACGCAGGCCGGAACGGCCACGGCCAAGGAAACCGGCGTATACCAGGTAGGCCAACGCCACTGCCAGCAACTGGGCCAGGGCATACATCCGCGCCCGCCCGGCCCAGACCATGCCTTCGGGGCTAACGGCCAGCAGCGCCGCCGCCAACAATCCGGCACGGACCGAAAACCAGCGCCGGCCCACCTCGTACAGCAGTACAATGCTGGCCAGGCCGGCCAACAGGCTGGGCAGGCGGGCAGCTACAAACAGCCAATTGGTGCTGGCCGGGCCGCCCAAGGCCAACCCCAAGGCGACGAAAGGCGTGTCCAGGTAGCTGAACAGCAAGCCATGTTCGTAGAACAGGCCGGAGGGTAGCTGCGGCCAACCGTGCTTGAGGATGGCCTCGGCGGCCAGGACTGTGGTGAACTCATCGAAAAACGGGTGACTGTGCAGCAGGTACAGCAGGCGGACGCCAAAGCCTATCAGCAACACCAGGCCCAGTATCAACCGGGCGGATCGGTTTTTTCGCTTGGCATTCATCGTCGAGAGGGCGACGCGTTCCTGTCCAATCACGCTTTGCGGTCCTTATTTGGCCTGTTTGTCCAACACACGTTGATAAACATCCACGTATTGGGCAGCAATTTGATCCCAGGCAAATTGTCGTTCGACCAGTTTACGACTTTCGCGGCCCATACGTCGCCGCTCGTAGCCGTTGTCGATCAAACGTGCCAGTTCGGCCGCCAACTGGTTGATATTCTCCAACGGTACCAGATAGCCGTTGACACCCTCGTGCACCAATTCAGTCAGGCCGGAGGCGCGCGTGCCGACGATCGGCAGCCCACAGGCCATAGCCTCCAGCACGGTGTTGGGCATGCCTTCCCAGGTGGTGGCAGTCACAAAAACGTCGGCCCGGCGATAATGATCGGCGATCTGGTCCCGCGGCACCCAGTCGTGGAAGTGCACCAAACGCGCCAGCCCCAGGTCGGCGACCAAACGTTCCAGGTGTGGACGCTGTTCCCCCTGGCCGACCAGGTGCAACTCAAAATCGCCGGTGTCCAACTCTGTCAGTGCTTTGACCGCCTGGATCACCGTCTCCACATTCTTGAAGCGGGTGAAACGGCCGACGTATAACAATCGCACCGGGCCATCGGCCTGTTTCTGACGCGGCGGCGTGAACTGGCTCAGGTCGATGGCATTGGAGATCACTTCAATTGGCACGTCGGGGGTGACCTGTTCGGCGTGGCTGCGCAACCCATTGCTGACGGCCACCAGCGCGTCAGCGTCGTGCCACAGCCAGCGAATGAGGGGCCGCAACAGCCGATATTGGCGCGAAAAACGTTTCACCTCGTCGGAAGGCACGTCGGCGCCGCGCAGCGAAATAATGTAGGGCAAATGGTAAACGCGTTTCAACAACCAGCCAATGGGGCCGTCGGGTATGCCGAAGAAGATGTGCACAATGTCCGGCCGGAACTCGGGCACGTGGCGCAGGGTATGCCAGGCGCCGCTGAGCAGAAAGGTACCCATCTCAAAGGTGGTCGAGTAGTCCTGGTGTTGGCGGATGACCGGCACCCGGTGCACCTCCACCCCTTCGATAAACTCAACCACTTTCAGCCCGCGGATGGGCATAATCAGTTCCCAGATCATGCCGGTGGCCCGCAGAATGAAGCCGACCAGCAAGAGCAACGTACCCAGCAGCGTGAAGCCATGATTACTGATGTCCTCGCCCCAACTGAGCTTGGCGTAGGCCAGGTAGACCCAAAAGGCCAGGCCGACCAGCAAGCTGCCGCTGCCCATAAGCGTGTAGAGCTGAGTCGGACGAGAGGTGACCACCCGCACCGAATGGCCCATCTCCACCAGCGCCTGGGCAATCTTCTGTGATGCCTGACCACCACCCGCGCCGATGGGCGGAAATTCATAATTGACAATCATTATGCGCATGAGTTACACCATTAGCTTACGTTTGCCGGACATTCGCGGTTCCTGGAGCCAGGATACCATAAAAATTGCCGCGGTCAATGTCACCAGAGCCACCCAGAACAGTATATTCACACCCAGCCATTCTGCCAATGCGCCCCCGGCGGATGAAGCCACAATACCAACACCGACCAGGGTGTTGGCCATACCCACATATATGGGACGATCCCCTGCCGGCGCCACATCCAGCAAAAAATTGTTGTGCGCCAGAGCCGACGAGGCATTGTAAGTACCGTTAAGTGCAAACACCAGTGCGAACCAGACCGGCGACGCGTGCCGCCATCCCAGCAACAGCGCCAATGCCGGCGCCAGCACACCCACCAGGCACGAGATCAGCAGCAACAGCCGGTTGCCGGCCCTGTCGCTGACGCGCGCGGCCCAGACGTTGGAGATCAACGCCGCCAGCGTCATTGTCGTCAAGTAAAGACCGGTCAGCCCGACCGGCGCCTGCAATTGCTCGCGAGCGTAGATGACGTAGAAAGGCAGCGCCATATTGGCCGTCACCATCAGAATACGGGCGATCAGAAACCGCTGGTAGATGGGGTTGTGTTCCAGAAGGTGATACGCCCGCTGCATTTGACGGCCGATGCCCGGCAACCGTGGCGACAGTGGTTCCTCCGGCTCCTTGACCCGCGTGAACAGGTATATCGCTCCGGCAATGACGACCGTATAGACGGTAAACAAGACGGCGAATTGGTGCGGAAAAACCCACTTCCCCTCCTGGCTCAAGATGACGCCCACCATGGCACTGGTGCCCAGCGCTAGGATACCACCTCCCAGTTGGCGGGCGCCGAAAAAGCTGCCGCGCCGGTAGGGCGGGATCGCCTTGCCGATAATGTCCATGAACGCCAGCCCGGTGACTCCCTCCGCCAGCCGGGTGAGCACCACCATCACAAAAAACCCAATCAGCAGAACGACCGGATCACGGACGAACCACAACAGCAGTGCCGCGATCGTCCAACCGACGACCCGAAACACCCCCACCAACGTGTAGATGGGCATCTTGCGTGGTTGCCGCTGCACGATGTCGGATATCAGTAGTTGCGGCAGGAACCAGCTACCAACCCGCAAAGGAGCAATCAGGCCAATCAGGAACTTGGAGCTGGTGAGCATGCTGACGAACAGCGTCAACACGACGTATGGTTCCGTCAAGGCCTCAACGGCATTAAAGACGACGCCATTGGCTACACCGAGCCAAAAGTTGTTTCGATTGACGTTGGAGCGGAAGAAGGGACCGATGTGTGGCAATCGAGGCAGCATAGCAATCTCTTTGTCAAACCCCGTATAGTTTTCAGCAACACACTCTACCATAGGACAAACGGGCCGGTCAAATGAAGCCTATTACAGGCGGCGAGTGGGGCTTTCCCGGCTGGACACCAAAGCTGGCTGACGACTGGCAGACGCTCATCCAACACTGAGGTGCTGCCGGCACATATGTGACTCATAGTCAGTTGACTTACAGTCTACATTGCATCTACCATTAAGTAACGACACCAGTAGCGAAAGGCAAGCAGACGCTATGGATGACATACGCCAACAGGTGGGTCAGCGGATACGAGAATTGCGGACAAGTGAAGGGCTTAGTCAGGAAAGACTGGCTT